>CAUZSY010000021.1:0-14998 GCA_963582725.1 Candidatus Thalassarchaeaceae archaeon | reverse complement strand
GACGGCCGCAGCGCCTTCCTGCTGGCCCCGAACGCGCGCTTCAAGTTCCCGTTGTGGGCCATTCCTCTCATCCATGTGCCATGGTGGTTCTACTCGCCGGTCATCCGCCTCATCATCCTGCCGTATCTGAGGCTGAAACTGAAGGAGAGAGGCCAGTACATACGCTACCGCCGGACTCTTCGTGCGGCCCACATGCGTCGCCTGAAGATGTGCACGCTGATGGCGCGCGGCTACGAGATGTGGGAGGGGTTGGAGGCGGTGAGTGTGCCGTGCGCCATCGCGGTCGCCGAGTCGGATGCGCTGCACGGCCTCGGCGACGCGCTGCGGATCTCCGAGATGCTGCCGCTCGGCGAGGTGGTCGAGGTCGAGAGCAACCAGTGGGCGCACGAGCCGAGTGTCATACCTCTGGCCGAGGCGTGGCAGGACGCCATCTGAGGTTCTGTGCCTCAGGGGGGAACCGTCTACGGTTGAGCGCGTTGGACACCGAATGCTTCGTCGAAGAAGCCGACCAGCCGCGCCTCGTACTCCTCGGTCACGACGAGCATCGAGACGATGTGCGTGTGCGGGCCCACCTCGACCCCCTCGGACAGCCGGGCGTCGGTGAACCAGCAACCGGCGGTGCCCGCCGCGGTGACCGAGGCGTTGGCGGCCTCGCACATGTCGATGCCGTGCACGATGGCGATGCGTTCGTCGGGGATGTTGTGCGTGATGAACAGGTGACGGTCGCCGATCGACATGGCGGCGGCGCCCGGCTGATGCTCGGCGATGTTGTCTCCCGACGCGATCTGGCCGGCCAGGACGCCGGCAGGGCGGAGGATGGTCGGGAAGCCGGCCATCCTCAGCTCGGAGTCGATGATGCGGTCCATGTCGTAGTACGTGGTGTCGACGAAGGCGGCTTGGATGGCAGTCTCCTGGGTGAATGCGATGGCCACGGCGCCGGCGCCCATCGAGGTGCCGAAGACGCCGATGCGAGCGCTGTCGACGCCCTTGGTCTCGTTTACCCAGTTCCACGCCGCCACCATGTCGCGCCACTCCTTCTGTCCGGCCGACACCTTGCCGTCCTCGATGGTCGATTCGCCATGGTCGCGCTGGTCGATCATCAGGACGCTGTAGTTCGCCTTGACGAGCATCGATGAGGGCAGCAGGACGGTGTGGTTCGACTTGCAGCTTCTGATGCCGTGCGTGAGGACGACCGCCGGCATGTCAGGATCTCCCGCTCGCCACCAGCCGGCCAGTGTGATCGGCTCATCGGGGACCTCGATGGAGACGTTCTCCGTGCCGTTGAACCACCACGGCTCGCTGTCGAAGTCCTGCACCCGCGATCCGTTGTAGAGATGCGCCCACCAAGCGTCCGGGGCGTTCTCCTCGTGATTGGTGCAGGGCGAACTGGCCGCGATCTGGCTGTAGACGACGTATCCAGCGGCCATGTAGAGCATGCAGACGACCATGATGACGGCCGAGGCCCACATCGCCCTGCGCGATACATTCAGACGCCGCTGCAGACGAACGGGGTCCGAACCGACCTCCTCCAGAGAGCCGCCCCCTGCCTCCTCGCTCAGTGAGGAATCATCCATGGGGCGCGGCGGGCCGAGCCAGCGCTTGAACAGAACGGTCGCCGCGCTCAGGGCGTCAGTTCGTAGTCATCGTCGTCGTCACTGGCGAACGGATCGTCGCTCTCTCCGGAGACCTCCGCCTGCCGGAAATGCTCGTACAGTCGCTCGATTGTGCCATACGGCCAGTCGGGGTTGTCCGGACCGAATCGCCGCTCGAACTCCGGTCCATGGCCGCCGTGCCAGCGCAGCGGAACCTGCAGGCGACGGAGCAGACCGCTGTCGAAGCCGCCGAAGGCGATGAGATGACGCACTCCGTCCCGATCCTCCAGCCAGTCCTCGGAGCGGCCACCGTCCTCAGATGACGGTTGTCGGGAATCGGGGTCGTCGGCGGTGCCGCCCCCCATGAGGCCGTTCCCGGGACCGCCGTCTATGGCGTCGTCCTGCGGCTCGGCCGCCTCGACGATGGCATCGACGACCCTGTCGAAGGCGGCTTCGAGGCCGCCTTCATGCACGATCGCTTCGATTCCAGAGTACGCGCCGAGCGGGTCGAGCTCGCCATTCAGCATCTGCATCCAGAGCATGTGCGACAGGGCTCGAAAAGCGCGCGCGTCCATCGCCGGCTGCTCCCACAGCGCGTATGGACCTCGCGACAGGTCGTCGGGCTGCGGCAGCAGTCCGTAGCGCATGAACGCCTCGTTCAGACCGCCTAATCGGCTCGGGTCGCGCGCCACATGCGCGTTCGCCAGCGCCTCCTCGACGATGAACCACCAGTGCGGGTCGTCGCGAGCCGTGCAGCGCCGCTCGTACATCGCCGCGTATTCGTCGCACTGCGGTGGCATCTCGCCGGTCTGCGCGTGCAACCGCAGGATGTGCGCGGTGCAGCCGCTGTCGACCAGATGGTGGAAGTACTCGTGGTCGAAGCCGAAGATGAAAGCGAGATCGAGCGACAGGTCGGGAGCGTTCGCGACCCCGTCGCGCTCCATCGCGGTGGCGATCTCGGCCGACAACTCGGCCAGACAGTCCGCATTGACATGTATGCCCCAGTCAGAATCCTGCGTCGGTTCGGCCGAGGAGCGCCGCAGCAACGGCCGATACCAGAAGCAGCGCAGCGCTTCGTCGGTCTCGCCGGTGGTCGTCGGACCGACGGTCTTCGGCAGGGTGAAGGCGGGAACCGGCGGTGTGAGGAAGGGTCCCTTGAGCGTTGTCGGCTGCACGGTGAAGGCTGCCAGCCGACTCGTAAGAAGCGAACGGCTGATGAACGGCACCGGCGGGACTCGTCACCGGGGAGAGCCGTGCGCGGAGGGTCAACGTCGTTCGATGTCGCGCGCACGGCGCACGAACTGCAGTCGTTCATCGGCGCGCGCGTGAAGAAGGCGTACCAGCCGCACTGGGAGCAGGTCGTGCTGCGGCTGAATCGCAGCGGTGAGGGCACCACCGATCTGGTCATCGTGCGCGGCGCACGCGTCTACCAATCCAACCGTGACAGGCCGATGCCGGTTTCGCCGTCACCGTTCGCGATGGTTCTGCGCAAGCACCTCGGGAACGGTAGGCTCATCGGCGTGGAACAGCATGGATTCGATCGGATCCTGACGCTGATCGTCGACACCAAGGACGGAGAACTGAGACTCGTCATCGAACTGTTCCGCGATGGCAACATCATCCTGCTCGACCCCGACGGTGTGATCATCCAACCGCTCACCCACGTCACCTACGCCAGCCGGACGCTGAAACGCGGCGTCGTCTACGAATGGCCGCCCGAACAGGTCGACCCGCGAGGTCTCGACGAAGCGGGGTTCGCCGCGATTCTCGACGACAGCGATGCCGACCTCGCGCGGACGCTCGCCGCACGCGTCAATCTCGGCGGTCCGTACGCGCATGCGGTGTGCGCCGCGGCTGGCATCGATTCATCTCTCAAGGCGGCGAAACTCGACGAGGCGCGGCGCGGCTCCGTGCACACCGCGCTCGCCACGATGCTCGAAGACCTCGCCGGCGGGAAAGGCGCCTACGCCTGGTACGCTGACGAAGCGGCGAAGTCTGACGCGGAGTCTGTGGATGGGACGGTTGGAACGGCCGCGGCGCCGGGAGGCATCGTCGAAGTTGGGCCGGTCCGGATGGCTACCAACGACGACGCGCTCGCCGTCGAGTTCGCATCGCTCTCGGAAGCGGTCGACGGCTGGAAGGGGGCGCACGACGCGGCGGCGCTGCACCGCCTGCAAGAGGAGCGACTCGAACAGGAGGGCGCCGACGAAGCGACGAGCGAAGATCGACTGAACCGCCGCGCCGCCCAGCAGGAGGAGGCGATCGGCCGCTTCATCGGGAAGGCGACGAAGGCGCAGGCGACCGCCACCTCGGTGCAGAAGAACTGGACGCATGTCGAAGATCTGCTGACCCAGGTCAGGGGCGCGGTCGAGCGGCACGGTTGGCAGGCGGTCAGCGAGCAGATCCGTGACATCGTCTGGATCGAGTCGGTCGACCCGGCGAAGAGGACGATGAACGCGTTCCTGCCAGACGATGACGGCGAGCCGGGCGAGCGCGTCATGCTTCGGATCGAAGATACGGTGCATCAGAACGCGCAGCGGTTCTTCGGGGCGGCGCGCAGCCAGAAGGAGAAGTCGTCCGGTGCCGCGAGAGCGTTGAGCGACACCCGGAGAGAGAAGGAGCGGGACGAGAAGAAGGCGGCCAAGGACGAGGCGGCGGGGCGGGTGCGCGGGGTTGCGCGGAGCAAGCGATTCTGGTTCGAGCGGCATCGCTGGGCGCTGCTGTCAGGCGGCCATCTGCTGGTCGGCGGACGCGACGCGAAGGGCAACGACGCGATCGTTCGCAAGCACCTCGAAAAGGACGACGTCTATGTCCACGCCGACCTGCACGGCGCTCCATCCTGTTCGCTCAAGCGCCGAGAAGGGCTCGCTACCGCAGAGACATCTGAACCTGGCTCGGTACCTGCCCTGAAGATAGTCCAGGACCTGCAACCGCTCACCTCCGAATCTACCGACCCCACCCCATCCGGCGGAGACTTCGACGAGGCGACGGGTCTGTCGGCGGCGCTGCTCGGCGAAGCGGCCCAGATGGCGGTCTGCTGGTCGCGCGCCTGGGCCGGCGGCGCCGCTGCCGCGACCGCGTTCCACGTCCGACCCGGTCAGGTGTCGAAGAAGACCGAGACCGGCGAGGCGCTCGGGCGAGGCGCCTTCGTGGTCCGCGGCAAACGGCTCTGGCATCGCGACCGGCCGCTCGAGTTCGGCCTCGGAATCGCGACGGTGAACGGCGTGCCGCTGCCCATCACCGGACCAGTCGCCGCGATCGCAGCGGTCTGTGAGCGCTGGGCGAGAATCGTACCCGGCCGGACCAAGAAGGAGACGTTGGCTAATCACATCGCCAAGACGACCGGCCTCGTACAGGACGATGTCCTCGCGGCGCTTCCCTCCGGTCAATGCGAAATAGCGGACGACCACGGCCTCCTCGACTGATACCGCCTTTCTTCGGGAGCAATGTTTTCATCAGCCGGCCGTGTTGGGAGAGTCATGAAGCCGAAGAAGGCGGGCAGGGAACCGTCGAGCCCAACCAAGAAACGACGCGTCGGAGCGGATGGATACGAGGTCATCACGCTGCTGCTCTGGATGTTCCTCTTCATCGGCGGTCTCGCCGTCTTCCTCCTCGCATCCAACAACGCCAGTCTGCTCGATACGACGATGACGCTGGAGAAGAACACGCCACTGTTGTTGACGGTGTTCACCCTATGGCTGGCACTCTCCTACGTCCTCATCCGCTTCGATGCCACGGCGCAGGCTAGAGCCCTCGAGAGATACGAGGAGGAGGTGACCCTCTATGAGCGGAATCACGCCTCATGGACGGACCGGATAGAGGCTGCCATCACTTCCAAGGTGAAGGGTAAGACGAAGGGCTGGCTGAGTTTCGGCAGTGGCTCGAGGAGAACCGATTCGGCTGCGACCGCTGAGCAGGTCGCCGGTGAGACCAGATCGACCGATGATGAGGCGGCGGCTGATGACGAGGCCTCGGCTGCCGAGGATGAGTCCGAGGAGACCTAGCAACCCGGGGATGAGATTCCGAGAATAGCGAGCCTCGGCAAGACCGTCGTGATCGAATTCCGACCCGGAAAGACGTTGGAGGTGAACCGAAACCTGTTCGGCGCCGGCAGCGTCGTCGCGATCGGAGCGACGCTGTACGCACCGTTGCTCGGCATCATCACCGTTCCCGCAGCAGCTGCCCTGATCGCCGGTCTGGCCATGGAACGCGTCAGGCTGGAGCACGGCAACCTGCCGAATCAGATGTACGCCGTCCTGGCGGAAGAGGAATGATGGTCGGGCGCGATCGGATCACTCGGCGTCGGACCGTCGCCATTCCTGCTCCCGCGTCCACTCGGGGAAGGCGTAGCGCGAGATCACCCAGTAGTCGACCAGCCCCCACGCGGAGACGTTCAGCCACCAGGCGAGATAGTGATCGACCGCGAAGCGGTAGACGAGCAGGTCGAAGGTCAGTGAAGAGGTGAACATGGTGACGGTGTAGATGATGGTGGTCATCGAGAGACTGTGCAGGACGACCGAATCGGAATGGAAGGTCCAGCGACGATGCATGAAGTGCGAGATGATGCATTCGAACGTCCAAGCGAGCCCCCACGCAAGCGTCTTGCCATGCGACACATCGCCGATAAGCCATTGCAACAGCAGATAAAGCAGGAAGAACAGCACCGTGTTCGCGGTGCCGACAACCGTGAAGCGGAGCAGGGAGTAGCGTCGCCAGAGCGACTTCGACTCCTTCCCTGACGACTCCCCCCCTCCCGAAACCTCGTCGACCCCATCCACCGAGTCCGCAGTAGATGTGGCCGATTCGGATATCTGGCCGGCGCCGAGGCCAGCGGCGGCGGCCACCGTCATGGCGCCGCCAAGAGTCACTTCCCTCATCTTCTCATCGGCTCGGGAGCCGGATGTTTCAACCGGTGGTGGCGGACTGCGCGACCCATGCAGCGGTGGGATGTCGTGGTCATCGGCTCGGGTGCCGGCGGCATGACCGCAGCGGTCTCGCTGGCCAACGCCGGCAAGCGCGTTCTGGTGCTCGAGCAGCACTACCTTCCGGGCGGCTGGACGCACTCGTTCTCGCTCGAAGGACATCGATTCAGCCCCGGTGTCCACTATCTAGGCGGTCTGCAGGAGGGCGAGCCGATGCGGCAGATCCTCGAAGGCATCGGCGTCGGCGCCGACCTCGAGTTCCACGAACTGAATCCCGACGGATACGACCATGTCGTGGTCGGCGACCAGCGGTTCGACATCCCGAAGGGATTCGAAGCGTTCCGCGAACGGCTGTGCGAGCGGTTCCCCAGTGAGCGGCGGGGGATAGAGCGGTACTTCCGGTTCATGCGCGGCATCGACCGTGAATTCGCCAGGCTGGTGGATCTCGATGGCCGTCTCGCCCTGCTGAAACTGCCGTTCCTCGCGCCTCGACTCTCCCTGAGCGGCCTGAGACCGGCTTCGCGCTACATCGACAAGTGTGTGAAGGATCCCTTCCTTCGAACCATCCTCGGCGCCCGCTCAGGCGATCACGGCCTGAGTCCCGCTCGCGTGCCGACGGCCCAGCACATCGCCATCGATTCGCACTACTGGGAGGGCGCATGGTATCCGCAGGGCGGCGGCGGTGCGCTGCCGAAGGCGTTCATCAGGCGATTGAAGGCTAAGGGAGGCGAGATCAGGCTGCGCACCCGGGTCGAGCGGATCCTGCTGGAGGGAGGGCCGCGGCGGTGGCGGGCCACCGGCGTTCGACTCGCGGACGGCAGCGAGATCCAAGCAGAGATGGTGCTGTCGAACGCCGATGCGCATGTGACGTACCGTGACCTGATCGGCGACGAGCATCTGTCGAAGCGACTGCTGAAGCGGTTGCGGAAGGCGGAGTACTCGATATCGAGCCTCAGTCTGTTCATGGCGACCGATCTGGATCTGGAGGCGATGGGTCTCGATTCGGGCAATTACTGGATCTTCGCCGAAAGCGATGTCGACGCCGTCTACCGCTACGCCGACCGGACCGACCTCGATGCGGCCGACCCTTTCACCGGCGGCTTCCTCACCGTCACGACGATGAAGGACCCGACGAAGAAGAAGGACGGAGTACACACGCTGGAGGCGTTCACATTCGTCTCCTACGACGCCTTCGTCGCCTGGAGAGGGTCCGCCACCGAGCAGAGACCGGAGGAGTACGAGGCGTTCAAGCAGCGGCTGACCGAGAAGATGCTCGACATGCTGGAGCCGGTCATCCCTGGACTCCGCGACCATCTGCTGCTCTGCCAGTTGGGCACGCCGCTGACCAATGTCCACTATGTCAATGCCCATCGAGGCAACCTGTACGGCACCGCCAAGTCGGCTCGCCAGGTCGGTCCGTTCGGAC
Organism: Candidatus Thalassarchaeaceae archaeon; assembly: GCA_963582725.1. GTDB lineage: Archaea > Thermoplasmatota > Poseidoniia > Poseidoniales > Thalassarchaeaceae > CAUZSY01. The sequence goes on along the minus strand of CAUZSY010000021.1, from coordinate 7,058 downwards.
TGCCCAGCGAGACCGAGATCGCAGGCCTCTTCCACTGCGGCGCCTCGACAGCGGCACACGGCGTCCTCGGCGTCATGCACACCGGCATCAGCGCTGCGAGCCGGATGCTCGGCCAGCCCTACGAAGCACTGCTGACCCACGCCGACGCCGGCAGCATCACCCTCCACTGACGCCGACTTCCAGCGTGAGGAAACTCATGTCGCTCGCCGCTTCAATGCGGGTGCGGCCACAGCGGCATCGTCGTATCGAGCAGACTGGAGTTGTTGGATGCGAGGAGGAAGACGGCGAGACCGCCGATGAAGAGGAGCAGCGACGCCACGATGAGGATCGAGACCGAGCGGCCGCCCATGCCTCTGGTATGATGGTGTCGGAATTAACCGGTTCGGGCCGATTTCGAAGCAGTTTCAGGAGATTATCTCGGGCAGGCGGTCGGCCTCGGTGGCCCGTCGGATGCAGCGCGCGATGCGCCGGCCGGTCGACATGCCGGGCTCGTTGATGTCGCTGTACGGCGAGCCGCCGAACGACGCGTTCGACCCGGCGACTATCCGTGCGCTGACCTCGAAGACGCGGAACTCCAGCTTGTCGGACACGATGCACTCCAGGCAGAACGGCCCGATCATGCCTCGCGCCCCGTCCTCCAACTCGAACGACGCCGCCACGGCTCCTTCGGCTAGCCGGAACACTTCGGGGAGGAGGCTCTCTCTGAGCACAACCTCGGTGTTGCCTGTGACCACGAAGGAGGGTTCCAGTCCGAGTTCGCGGATGTCTCTGAGGCTTCCCAGTTTGTAGAACTCGTCGACGTTGGCCTCATCGCGCCTGTCGATGCTCAACAGTTCCATCCGCCCCATGTTCTGCCCCTCGTGCGAGCCCATCCCCACCACCTGGAAGCCGTCGTCATGGATCGGGTCGAAGAAGAACTGCAGGTAGTAGCGAGTTCCTAGCACGTACTCCTGGATGGTGAAGTCCTGCTCGACGTCGACGTTGCGTCTGAAGTCGCGGTAATCCCTGGCGATGAAGTAGCCGCGACCGCCCTTGGCGCCGGCGTACTTGACGATGACAGGCCCGTCTATCTCGTGCGGGTCGGTGATCAGCTTCGGCATCTTCGCGCCGCCCATCTCGAGCCAGTCGCGCTGCAGTTCGCGGCTGCCCTCCCAGCGCAGGATGCCGCGGTTGCCGAAGGTCGGCACCTCGAGCAGTTGGAAGTTGGCCGGCTTCAGGTACTCGACCAGCGAGCCGTGCGGGATGATGATCGCGTTCTGCTCGCGCAGCCACTCGGCGTGGTCGAGCATCTGTATGTAATCGTCGAGCATCAGCCACTTGTCGGGGTCGGCGCCGGGGAACGCGTCGTAGATCTTGCGGCGCCCTTCACCGACGCAGATTCCGAGCGTCTGGAAGCCTTCAGCGCGGGCGCCGTGCAGGATCTGCAGCGACGAATGGGAGGCGACCGTGGCGATGGTCAGATTCGAAGTATCATAACCGGCCAGCCAGCCGGAGTCACCAGAATCACGGCTCGCCATTAGGGACGGCTGATGAGTTCGGTAATTAACCGCTGCGGATGGCTCGGCTCATCCGGACGACGTAGTCGTTCCATCGCCTAGTTCAGCGCCGCTCGGGTCGAGTCAGGACGTTCACGGCTCATCCTCTCGCCAGCCCGACTCGTCCGACCATTCCGCCGTCTCTTCCGACTCATCTTCCGCCGCATCCACCGCCCGTGCGAACAGGTCGGCCTTGGACGGCTCCGCTGGGTCCTCGAAATCCCTCGATGTCGCCGCTGGACTGGATTCGGCCGCTTCAGCCACTTCGGCTGCGAGACTGCTGAACCGATCAGCGGGCCTGGACTCATCGGTGTGATCGTACTCGTCGTGCGCGTCTTCATCCGGATACGGCTCGGCCTCACCCTGCCGCCGTCGCTGATCGGGCGGCTGACGAGGCGCCGTGCGCCGAGGAGCCGCCGCCGCCTCGTGCTGCTGCTCCTGCGGGTCGCCGCGACTCGGCCCTCCCGGGCCATCCGGAGACGGTTCGTCCCATGTGCCGGCATCGGGTTCGCGGTCGTCATGACGTGTCTGTCGCTCATCGCCGGCACGACGCGGCCCCGGTCTGGCCTCCTCGTGCCGCGGCTCATCTGTAGGGCCGTCGTCGAAACCGCGACGGTCGTCGTCATACCGTCGGTCGTCGTCGTACCGGTCGTCGCGGCGGTGGTCCCGGTCATCGTCGTAGCGCTCGTCATGACGCTGGTCGTCGTGCCGGTCGTCGCGGCGGCGGTCCCGGTCGTCGTCGTAGGGCTCGTCATGACGCTGGTCGTCGCGACGGTCGTCGCGGCGGCGGTCCCGGTCGTCGTCGTCGTAGCCGTCATCGTGACCGTAGCCACCATCGCGGTCGTCGGCGTCTCGACGACTCGGGTCGATTTCACCATCCTCGGCGGCGTCGGCCTCGGCGGCTTCGACCTCATCGGTATGGTCAGCCGCATGCACCTTCGCCTCCTTGTAGAGCGAGCCCCGTCTGAAGAAGACGAGGTAGAGGAAGAAGACGAACAGGAAGGTCGCGATGTTGCGGATGTGCGGAATGAATTCTCGAATCGCCTCCGGAGTCGTTAGGGTCAGCCCCAGCACGTCGAACACCAACCACTGCGCCAACCCCTCTGTCGTCACCACCCGACTGACACCGTACTGGACCAGTCTCGCCTCCATCATGCCGAACGCGAGTTCGTCCCACGCCCAGGCGAGCGGCCCGAGCAGCAGCGCGATGGTTCGCGAGCCGGTCAGCACCTTGAGCGCTCGCAGCCGCGCATCGAACGAGCCGGTGTCGCCGAGTCCCTTGATAGACGCGAGCATCTTCTTGCGTTCGCCCCTCGAGCGACGGAAGAACAGGACATAGAGAGCGGTGCCGCCGGTCGCGCTGGTCGCGGCGGCGGCCGATTCCGGATCGGTGCGGATGAATTCGAGGGCGGAGTCGACGAGTTCAGCGATCGCCGTCAGCGTCGGCGGCGTCTCGATGCCGCCGTCATCGGTGCCGTCAATGGCCGGCGGGTCGTTGATGTTGGAGAGGTTCATCTCGATGGCCCAGAAGCGGATCGAGCTCTCCGGCTCGTACAGGATGACCACCATGCCGTCGCCGCCCATCGGTGTCGGTGTCGTGCCGCCTGACGCTCCGGCCGCGATGCCCGGCTGGTAGTCCGGGTCCGAGGTCGCCGGCGCGCTCTCGTTGCTGCCGTTCGCGTGGGTGAAGTTCTGGATGCGGCTGTCGTTGTAGTAACTCGAGCCGCCGCCGCCACCAGCGCAGTATCCGGGCTGGCTGGCCGGCCCGAAGTTGCCACCTCCGCCGCCGCCGTACCAGCCGGCGCCGCCGGCCGCGCCACCGTACCAGTCATTGCCGCTGACGTGCGAGACGCCGCCGGAGAACTGGCCGCCGTCCCCGCCGGTGCTGCGCGACGCGGTGCTGCCGGCGCCGCCGGCCGTCTGGTTGCCACCCGTAGTCGCCGGGGCCTCCGGTCCGCCACTGCCGTTCGCACCGGCTGGCCAGGCGGCAGTGCCGCCGTTGGTCCGGATGCCGGCGTCCAGATACTGCTGGCTGATGATTCCACCACCACCACCGCCGCCGGCGATCAGCGTCGCGTTCTCCGGCGTCATGTTGCCGATGAAGACCCCAGTCATGCCGCCACCACCGCCATTCTGTCGAATCGCCCCGGACGAGTAGGTGACAGCGGGACCGGCCCAGCCGCCGCCCGAGTAGGGCGCCGTCTGCGAGGTGACGCCCGCGGCCTCGCCGACCATCAGCGTCAGATTCTGACCTGGCGTCACCGACAGATTCCCCGAGACGAATCCACCGGCGCCGCCCGGCTGGTAGTGGGCCGTCCCCTCCGGGCCGCCAGACACATCCCCGATGTCCCCAGTGCCGCCTCCTGCACCCCACAGTTTCAGCCTCACCTCTTCGACGCCATCCGGAACGGTCCAGGTCTGGTCAGCCGATGCAGGACCGAAGAATGGGATGTGGCGGAGTTGGTCCATCGTCCAGTAGAACGAGCCATTGTGGAGCAGGATGACGATGCTGTGGTTGCCGTAGGGCATGGCAGGGGAAGTCACCGAGAGATTGACCGGGCTCTCCTCTAGCACGTCCGTGCCCCTGGTGTTGCCGAAGTAGACGAGCACGTTCGGCCTCTCCCCTCCGACCGAAACCTCCGGCTCCGCTGTCTGGTGCGCGCTCAGGTTCGCTTCCGTCGCCTCGTAATCGGGGTCATCATAGGCGATGAAGAGGCTGTTCTCGCCGACAGTCAGGTTCGGCATCAGGATCCGTATCGTCGTGTTGTTGAGACGCTCGTGGGAGAATGTGCTCGCTTCGTCGTCGACGATGTCATACGGCTGGTTGGTGATGTTGTCCGGAATCGTCACGTTGACGACGACGTCGGTGAGATTCGAGCCGTTGTGGGTCATCGTGATCTCGCGCCGATGCGACCATGTGATGTTCTCCGTGACCAGCGTGATGCGGGTGTCGGCGAAGGCGTTGGCGATGCGCGGCGTGACGCCGATGCGGGCCACCTCGGCGCCGCTGATGTTTCCCAGCGTCCCATTCAGGTCGTCGCCGGTGCCGTTGGTGCCGTTGCCGGTGCCGTTGCCTGTGCCATTCCCCGAATCGTGTTCTGTCCAGGCGATGTCCGGCCGGTCGTCGAACGAGGTCGCGCCGAGCGGCCCGTCTGCGTCGACTCCGTCCTTCGTATCGACCGCGAGCGCGACCTGCAACAACATCAGCAGGACCGCTGCGAGGACGATTCGGCGACTGCGCGGGCTCGTCATATCACGCCGGCTCAGCGACCCGCTGCTTGAAGAGACTTGACCCTGCCTCTGCCAACGCGCCAATCGCCGGAAATGATTGAGGGCTGGAAAGGTCGAGTGGCTGAGCATGGTCGAAGGCGAGGCGGGCTCGACAGCGCCGACCGGCGCGCTGGACGGCGTGCGGGTGCTCGACCTGAGCCGAGTGCTGGCCGGACCGCTCGCCACCCAGATGCTGGCCGACCTCGGCGCTGACGTCGTCAAGGTGGAGGCGCCGTGGGGCGACGACACGCGCGGCTGGGGGCCGCCGTTCGTCGACCTCGGCGGCGAAGCGGCGGCCGCCTACTACGCGTCGTGCAACCGCGGCAAGCGGAGCATCGTCGTCGACGCTCGTAGCGAGAAAGGCCGAGCCGAGATCGAACGGCTCATCGGTGCGGCCGACATCGTCGTCGAGAACTTCCGCGTCGGCACGCTGGCGCGCTGGGGCCTCGCCCCGGCCGACCTCATCGAGACGCATTCCGGCCTCATCGTCTGTTCGATAACGGGGTTCGGCCAGACCGGTCCTCGCGCCCACGAAGCGGGTTATGACATCGCATTGCAGGGGATTTCGGGCATCATGTCGGTCACCGGGGAGGCGGATGGGCCTCCAGTAAAGGTCGGGGTGGCCTGGATCGACGTGATGACCGGACTGACCGCTTCCGCAGCGATTCTCGCGGCGCTCTACCACCGAGAGAGGACCGGGGAGGGTCAGACGATCGACCTGGCGCTGTTCGACGTCGCTCTCGCAGCAATGGTCAACCAAGGGCAGAACTGGCTCGCCTCTGGCAATCCGCCCGGGCGGATGGGTCACGCCCACCCCAACATCGTCCCTTACCAGGCGTTCGAAGCCTCGGATGGCTGGTTCATCCTGGCGACCGGCAACGACGCGCAATACGCCTCCGTCTGCCGCGTCGTCGGGCGCGATGACCTGCTCGCCGACGAGTTGCTGACCAACGCAGGTCGTCTGGAGCATCGCGAGCGAGTGGTCGGCGCCTTGGCTGAGGAATTCGCCTCCAAGCAGGTGCAGGAGTGGCTCACCGAATTCGGTGCGATCGGCGTTCCATGCACGCCGATCCACGACCTGGCAGAGGCGTTCTCCGACCCGCAGGCGGCGGCGCGCGGCGCGCTCTGGCAGCTGAGCGGTGACTTCCCGTCGATCGCCAGCCCGCTCCGCTTCATGTCGGCGACGCCCGCCGGCCCGGGTGCCGCACCGCCGGCGCTCGACGCCGATGCCGACTCGATCCGCCGCGACTGGCTCGATGGATGAGCGACGAGCCGGTTGCATCGACTCGACTCCCATCTAGGCACCCTCGCAACGGAATCGCCACCTTGAGGGCGCGCAAACGCTTCAAGCGGCGACAGCCGAGGGGGGTGCATGGCCGAGCGGTCGAAGGGCGGGAGCAGCCGGGATGGGAGTGGGCCGGGCGGTCGGTCGAAGACCTACGGGGAATACCTGTGCCTCGACGAACTCCTGGCCCTCCAGAACGAAGCCTCATCGCCCGACGAACTGCATTTCATCATCGTCCACCAGACCTTCGAACTCTGGTTCAAGCAGATCATCACCGAACTGGCGGCGGCTCGCGACATCCTCGCGCAGGGGACCGTCCCCGAGAGCGAGATCCCGGTCGTCGTCTCTCACCTCGGGAGACTCACAGAGATCTTCCGCCTGATGGCCAACCAATGGACGGTTATGGAGACCCTGACTCCACAGGGCTTCCTGGCGTTCCGAGACGGGCTTGGCAGCGCCAGCGGCTTCGAATCGTTCCAGATGCGCGAGATGGAGATCCTGCTCGGGCTGCCCGACAGCGCCAGGGTCGGCGAGATGGACGTGCTGGCGCCCTTCCGGAGGATGGCCGAGCAGGGCGAGTCGGGAGCGCGTGCGCTGGCTCGGCTGGAGCGCCGCCTCAGCGAGCCGAGTCTGGTCGAAGTCGCGATGCGCTGGCTGTCGCGCACTCCTATCATGGGCTCGATGGTCGGCTCTGACGGCGACGACGCTGTGGTCGCCGCCTACGTCGATGCGCACCTCGCGTCGCACCGCGCCATCTGCGATTCCGCGGTCGAGCGGATGGTCGGCTGGGGCATGGCCGACGCCGACGCGATGCGGGCCAGGATGGACGCCGCCCAGCGCGGCGCCGAGACATATCTCCGACCGCCCGCTGACGGTGACGAAGCCGACCCCGACGCGCCACTCGGACCGCCTGACAGGGCCCGCGCCGGCCTGCTGTTCATCGAGTCGTATCGCGAACTGCCGCTGTT
>CAUZSY010000020.1:0-15066 GCA_963582725.1 Candidatus Thalassarchaeaceae archaeon | reverse complement strand
TGCCAGAGCCACCTCTAGAGTCTCCGTTCCGTTTCCCAGACCCAGGACGGACTCAGGCGCCGGTCCAGCCATCCTCGTGTTCCAGGTCTGCGGCGGCGAAGCGGATGCGTTCTGTGTCTCTATCTCAACCCGATAGGCTCCCAGTTCGACACTTAGCCGAGCCACGCCAGGCGATATCCAGACATCGTCATCGGCCGAGACGTTGACCTCTACCCCGTGCGCGAACGGAACCAGTCTGAAGTCGATACTCCTGTTGGTGCCGTTCGATATGTTACCGTCACCGCTGTGATCGGTGAAGACATGAACATCGAGTGTGATGTTGTCAGGATGAGTCATCAATTTCACCGATGTGTTCTCGGTGTTCAGATCGATGGCGCTCATCTCACCGCCAAGCCGGTCATCATCTACCGTGAAGTTCCATACGCCGGGTAGCAAGCGGCCGTTGAAGTTACCATCGGTATCGATGTCGAAGCGCCAATGGACATCGTAAGTTGCATTGTAAGCGATCACTTTGGAGGGCCGCCAATCGATGATTCCCAGATCGTATTTATTGTCTTCTCGATTGATCAAGACGGCGCCAGCGACCTCGACGGCGTTCTCAGCGATCATGGTCAGGTTCAAGCCCGGCTCGACCAGGATCATGGTGCCGTTCTGCAACTGACTGACGATGGTCCGTACGGTCAGGTTGACATCGACTCCGACAGGCAGCAGGATGGAGAAGGAGCCGTCAGCGCCGGTCTGGACTTCCGTGGTGATGCCTCCCCACTGAGCCGTCACATCGATGTTGGGCACGCCGCTCAGGATGCTGTCCGGTTTACCGAAGTCAGCATCGTAAAGGACCGTTCCGTTCACCCAAGTGCTCTCCACATAGGTGTATGTCGTGACGATGTCGCCGGTATCATCTTCGACCTCGAACTCATTCCAGAACTGGTGCGCTTCGTCCAGTGTGTGGTTGACCACCCAACGACCGAATGGAAGTTCGACATTGTAGCGGCCGGTCGCTGCGTCGAAGACAGCTGTTATCGGCGGTGCATTGGTCACATCCTTGTTGGTGAATTCGATGGTCTGATTCTCTATGAATTCGACGCCGCCACTGGAATCGACCTTCTGAAGGTCGAAATCGATGTCGCTGGTGATCGGCACACTCTCGCCGAAGGTTATGTTCCTCGACTCGTCATTGGTGAAACTCATGTTCATCGCCAATTCATCGAAACCATCGTCGTCAGCATCGAGGACCAATGAGTAGTTGCCCATCACAACCGGACCGAATGCGAAGGTGCCGTTCTCGTCGGTCTGAATCCAGCACGGTGCGTACGAGGCGTTCTCGCACGACTCGGTGGGATCGATCTCCGGCCGGTCGAGGTCGATGAAGTCTAGTCGCCCGGAGACGGTCGAGCCGTTCATCAGAGTCAATGTTCCAGAGACATGACTCGCGGGCAGGTACATCTCGACGTCACGAGTCGGTTCGCTACCCACTTTGAGTGGCATAGGGAGTTCGACCCTCCTGCCATCCGGGAAGATCACTTTCACGTGATAGTCTCCCGGTATCGTGTCTATCAGGTGGAATGTTCCCGGCTCCACCATCGGGCCACTGAACATGCCCGAGCCGTTGAACACTCCCGTGCCGTTGATGGTGCCGTACGAAGCGAGGCTGTCATCTGAGTCGTTGACGGTGAAGATGCCAGATCCAATGAATGATTCACGGACCAACTCGTCGGTGAATGAGGCGGAACCGTTCGCCGTCAATCTACCGGATGCTCTGACCTCTCCCTGGATGAGATATTCGACCGGATCGCTGCCGTCGACCTGACAGAAGTACTGACCTTCCGGCACTGTGCTGTTGACGCAGGTCTCCGGATCGGAGATCGCTGTACCGTTGTCATCGTAGACGGTGCCTGTCAATGCGCCACGTCCAGCGAAGACGCCATCGCCGGTGAACGAATGGTTGTGCAGGATCGATCGAGTGAACTGACCCGTGAAATCCCTGACGACCACAGTTCCCTCACTGACCATTGTGCCTGGCCCAGTGAAGGTGACTTCGCCATCGCCGCTGAACTGCAGACCGCTGCCCGACACCGTGCCGTTCGACAGGTTTGCACTGTACGGATGCAACTGGATCAGGTCCCAGATGCTGGTGACCTCGAGTTCCAGATCTGTGATGGGCGTGCCATCGAAATCAACGTTGCCACGATAGACGATGCGTCCGGACGCGCCGGACGCTTCGACGCCGATCGACACTGGGATGGAGACCTCGCCGTCGCTGTGGCCGGCTGCTCCGCTGATGTTGACGATCGATTCGCCGATCCATATCGTGCCACTGACATTGCCGAGGATGCCGGTGATCGGGTTCACTGCGCGCGGCGAAGTTCCCTCCCCGAGCAGATCCATGTCCCAAGCGGGGTAATCGCTCTGTTGGGCTCCCACGATGTCATCACGCGCAGCATCGAGATTCGACTCGCCCATGAAGGCGGAGACGCGGATACGACCGGATGGCACCCTGAACGAGAATTCACCCGCAGCGTTCGAATCGACTGTGCCTATCGGCACCCAGTAGGTCCTGGCATCGCGGTCGATCACCTCGCCGGTCAGCGGCTCCGGTTCCTCTTCACCGCTGAAGGCGTCACGCTCGATCAGGATGCGAGCGTTCGGCACGGTGCCGATGTCGCCGAGCAGCACCTTGCCTTCCAGAGTCGCGCCGCTGTGATACTTCAGCACCTTGACGCCGGTGTTGGCCAGTCCGAGGGAGCCCCCTTCTGCGTTCGCTTCGTACCAGTTGGCGATGACGAAGTGATTCATCATGGCGCCCGGCAGCGGTCTCGCGTTGGTCAGCGACGAGCCGGGTGTGCCCTGAGCTCGCTCGCCACCGAAATGCTGACCGGGCTGGCTCGCGTCACCTGGCAGACCGAGCGTCGACGAGCCGTATCCGACATACACTCTGGCGATCATCGTCTCGAAGAATTCCGGCTGATGAGTGTATCTGATGTCGACCAGTTCGATGATGTCGCTGGAACCACCCGACTGTTGTCTCGTGATGTCCGCCAGATATTCGATATCATACTGCTGCTGGGTCTTCATCACCACCGGACCATCGCCTCGCCTCGTCTCGTACAACTGGCCGATGTACGAGGCAGGGTCGAGACCGGCCAGCGTGGTCGGCGCGTAGAAGATACCAGTCGGGTTGTAACTGTGGTAGTTGGCGTCGGCGTAATAGGCACCGGCGACAGGGTATAGACGACTGTCGACGGCGAAGTAGCGAATGTCGTGATTCCGCTCGATCGTCTCGCCGGGTCCGCCTTCTGAATCGGGCACGGTGTACAAGACCTCGGTGGTCAGGTCGTGGTAGAGGGAGACCGTATCCTCGAGATCGAGGGCGGTGATCAGCATGTGCCGACCGAGTGCCAGCCTGGCGTTCTGTCGGTGTAGCGAGGTCGAGACATCGTCGAGATCATCGATCAGGTCCGAGGTGTACCAGTACTCACCGATCACCTGATGGGTCGATTCCGTGCTGATCTCGTCACTGCCTCGCCGGGTGCTGTTGAACAGCGTCCAACCATTGTTCTCAGAACTGGTGGCCGGTCCTACGGCATCGCTGCCCTTGATCACCAGATATGTCGGCGTCTGACTCGGCAGACCTCGCTCGTCGAGGGCATGGCCCGACAGTAGGATGACGTCACCTGCGGTCGCGATGACCGACAGAGAACGTCTCTTGACCTCGTCGACATCGCCGACGATCGTCACGATGTCGTACAATTCCTTGATCTGGTCCGCATCCAACTGACGCTCCAGCATGCGCTTGAAGTCGGTGGTGAACTGACCGTCACCGTGTCGCAGATCGCCTTCGACGAGGGTCAGGATGAACAGAGCGATGGTGTCCTGCTGACTGTTCGCCAGCAGCATGTTACCAGCACTGGGGATGCCGGACTGGAAGTTGTCGGCGACGGTCGGGTGCTTACCTTGTGACAGCGCTTGGAAACCGTAGTCCCACCACGATACGAAACCCGGTCTTTGACCGAACGGCACATCCGCATCCTGCTGCTCCAACCAATGGTATGCAGAGTTCCAGTCGCCCCCATTGAAACCTGGGCCGAAGGTGCCCATGTACTGACAGCCGCCGCAGAAAGCGGTGGGCGCGTAGTCGGCACCTGTGAGCAGTGAGATGCCGGTCCGGAAATCGTAGCGCAGCAGGTCGGGGACGAAGTTGTGGAACGCCTCATCGACCCCCACTTTGGCCTCCGAACCTCTCGGTATACCCGAATCGATGCCGTAGGAAGCGTGTTGTGAGACGACGAGCAGGAACATCAGAAGGATAGCGGGCACAGCTGGATTCTCCTTCGATGCCTGTCTGGTTGCTCTGAATCTCGAGCGGGGAGTCGCGATGCCGGCTCTGCGCCAGGTTTTGTGCCAAGCGAGACTACCGGATCGATTCCACAGCATGACGAGTCCGACGCCTCCCATCACCGCGATCGCAGGGGTCGCGTTGAAGATGAAACGACCAGCCCGCCATGCCATGGCCGTCGCCACGAACACCCACAACGAGAGCACCAGACTGACCCGGTCCTCCTTACGGATGCCTCGCCACAAACCGAGCACTGCCGCAGTCACGGCAGAGATCGCGACGATGGGGCCATACGATGCGAACAGCGTCGCGCGGCTCGGCGCCTGCGCCTCGGCTATAGTACCGAAGATCTTGTTCTTCGAGAAGTAGTAACCGCCAGTGAACAGGACGTCCCAGCCATTGTACACCTCTAAGACGAACTGGAGCAGCGCGAGGATAGCGATGATGATGCCGCCGAGAGCGAGACCGCTCATCGACACCAGCAACCACGGCTTGTCACGGAAGGAGACGGTCACCCAGCCGACCGCGACGGTGAAACCGAGGATGTAGAACATCGGCTGGAAGCCACTCGCATCGAACAGTAGCAGGAGCTCGCTGTGGGCATAGAACGGCAACGGGATCAGGAACGCAGCGAGCATCATCATCAGAGCAGCCGACGTCAGCGCCATGTTGTCCCGACGCCGGAACATGTTCAGTGTGACCTGAGAGAGGTATGCGAGGAACAGGATGCCAGGTCCGTAGACGAATCCCTTCCAGCCGAGACCGACCGTCGCGAACGCGATACCGGCAAGCAACGCCCAACACATCGCTCTCGGCTTCCGGTCCCATGTCGCTCGGAAACCTCGCATCATGTAGAGCGGATTGGCCGAAGCATTCGGCAGGATCCGAGCGTGCCCGATCTCGTCGACGGCCCTCAGCCAGAACATGAACGCCATGCTGAAGAACAACAGAACGAACGCGTCGTGGTCGGCGAGCCCGAAGGTCGAATGACCGACATGACCCGGCATCAGTGCGATCAGCCAAGCGACGACGGCGCCAGCACCTTTCGAATGGAACCTACGGCCGATCGAGGCGAGCGGCAGAATGGTCAGTGTTCCATAGATCGCCGGCAGACCGGCGACGGACCACCAGACGGCGTCTTCCAGCGCTATGCCGAAGACCCACGAGATGAACATGCCACCTAGCGCAAGGCTCCATGTGAACAGCGGTGGTCGCGGGTTGATCGAGCCGATCGGATAGGAGCGATCCGGGTCGATGATGAAGTGACTGTGCTGAGCGACGACATAGTCCACGGCCCGCTTCATGTACCACGGATCGGAACCACCAGTCATGTCCCAGAGTCCGGTGCCGGCACCGTTCATCGCCGGCAGAACGTTCCACACGGTTCTGACGGCTAGGCCGGCGATCACAGAACCAGCCAGGATGATGCCGTACCAGTTAGCAGACCACCACTTGCGAGCCGGTCCGATGGTACGGCGCGGTGCGATCTCACCGAACCTGCCCTTCGAGGCTATGATCAGAGTCCCTACGTTCAACCAGAAGGTGATGAAGAACCATGTGAACAGGCCGCGCTCATCCTCCAACCAGACCATCACGCCATCCGAGAACCACATATCGAACATGCCGATGTCCTGCAGCGTCGCCAGGCTGTAGATGAGCCAGTTGACGGCGATCATCGCGGCGATAACCGGACCCCGCTCGGCCCGCAGATATGCGACCAGCATGATGACCAGCATCGTGACGACGGCCCAGTGATTGCCCAGATACAGGCCATCGTGGAACGCATCGCTGTCGGTCAGCGTCCGCAGCATCAGAAGAGTCACGACATGCGTCAGTGCCCAGAGCCCGAGTGCGATGGGCAGGTCGAGCCTGTCCTTAGATCTGAAATTGTCCGGCATGGAGGCGAACCAAGGGCCGCGACCGGCCGGAATCGGACCGCCGCGGCAGAGAATGGTCGTCAGAGCGCCGACGGCGATGGTCAGGAACCAGTATGCGAACAGATGCGTCGCAGCGAGGGCGCGCTCCACATCGATACCGCTGTAGCCCTTATTGAAACCTGCTCCGGCGGCCAGTTCGACCATGTCGGTGTAGTAGAAAGCGAGGACGAAGCCGACGACCGTGAACAACAGCATCGACGCTTCCTCATGACGGTCGGAGCGCTCGAGGAAGTGCATCAGCAGCATAAGAACCGCGGTGAAGACGCCGACGAAGGTCTGGCCTACGGCCACCCCTCCGATGACGAGACCGACGGCCAGGGCGAGCATCGCTCCAGACTGCGCTTCCGAGGAGAGGGGGGTGGAAGCGAGCAGGTCACGCGCGGCCAGACCAACCGCCGCGGCGACGAACAATCCGCCGACCGGCAACAGCATCGCAGTCATCCAACTCGTGTCCGAGAAATCGGCCAGTCCGGCTGTCGCACCCAGGAACACCGCGATCTGAATCGCGGCGACCAACGGTACCATCAGCAGGCTCTTGAACCTCTTACGGTCCGGCCCTTCTGTCTCTTCTGTCATCTCGTTTCCCTCTCAATATCCAATCGCCGCGAGCGATGATTCACACTCTCAGCGACGCGCCGAACTGCCCCTTTCGTATAACCGTTGTCAGCCCTTCCTACGGAAGGGTGCTACGGACCGGGGTCGGATTCAGAGACCACGATGTCCGATATCTCGCCTGAAATGGGAGCCTTCGAGATCTATGGCGCTCATCAGTTGGTAAGCGAGTTCCGCTGCTTCTGGGAGAGATGCGGCCAAGCCGGTCACGGCGAGCACTCGACCGCCACATGAGAGCAGCGTCCCGTCGGCTGCCATTCGGGTGCTGGCGTGGTGGACGAAGGCGCTCGATTCACCCTCTTCCAAGGTGATGTCAGCACCACCGATTGGCAGCCCTGTCACGGCGTTCGCCGGATAGCCTTCGGAAGCGAGAACCACTGTTATCGCATGCTTCGAGGAGAATCGCGGTTCCACCTCGACGAGCCGGCCCTGTGCAGCGGCGTGCAGCAGTTCCGCCAGATCGCTGTCGATCAACGGCACCGTGACCTGGGTCTCAGGATCGCCGAACCGAACATTGAACTCCACAACTCTGGGAGCGCCATCCTCATCGATCATCAGGCCGACGTAGAGGCAGCCGCGATACGGCGTCTCGGCGTTGCGGAGATGGTGATGCATAGGTTGGATGATCTCCTCCATCACCCGGACCCGGACACTCTCTGTGACGACCGGAGCCGGAGCGTACGCCCCCATGCCGCCGGTGTTCGGACCGGCGTCCCCATCGAAGACGCGCTTGTGGTCCTGACTGGCTGGCAGGCATACGACGGCCGACTCGTCCATGATCACCAGCATGCTGGCCTCTTCGCCGCTCATGTGCTCCTCCAGCAGAACGAACCCATCCTTCTCGATGCCGTACTCGGCTGCTTCCTCAGCCTCCTTCCGATCGCCGGTCACCGTCACACCCTTGCCGCCCGCCAGGACATCCCTCTTGATGACCCAGAGAGGTCCCATCTCATCCAGCGAGGACTCCAGATCATCTACCGAATCGACTCGGAGAACGGCTGCAGTCGGAATGCCGAGGTCGTTCATCACCCGCTTCGCGTGCTGCTTCGACCCCTCCAGCATGGCCCCGGCCGCGTGCGGACCGAAGCAGTCGATGTCGATGGTCCGCAGGCGATCCGCGAGACCCGCTACCAGCGGCATCTCCGGTCCGACGACGACGAGGTCGGCGGCGACGTCCTCGGCCAGTTGGATCAACGCCTCGGTGTCCGTGGCGCTGACATCGTGGTTCTGAGCGATCGACGCGGTGCCGGCGTTGCCCGGCGCGACATGGACCTCGATGACCGAGGGGCTGCTGACGAGACCCATCACCAACGCGTGCTCACGGCCGCCACCCCCGACGACGAGCACACACCGGTCAGCCATGACGCGGTCTGACCGGAACCGGTCGATAATGGATTCCAATGAAGCCCCTCGGCTGGGTGGCTGGTCGCTTCGGCAAGGAGCAAAGAGGGGTGTCGAGGTCAACGGGAGGACGGCTTTGCTCTTTCAGAAGTCTGCGATGAGGATGTGGCAGGAAACCCCACCGGTCAGTAGGGGACGTCCTTCAAGCCCAGCCTGTAACCCAGGATGTTGACGCCACGATGAATCAACGGAGTCAGCACCAACAGCGAGACCATGCTGGGGATCAGAACGGTTTGACCGATCACCTGATCGGGGAACAGGAGCAGCCCTGAGACGAATATCAAGACCGCGAACGGCAGCGTGTCGAGCAGCGGTGCCTTCGATGAGACGTCTCCTTCACGCTTCAGACCGCGGCGACGCTTGACGAAAGAACCGAGGGCATCACCGATCAGACAGAACAGGCCGAGAACGAAACCCATCGCGAAGGCGGCGATCCATTCGTTGCCGATCCAGAACCAATCGGTCGGAGCAGCTGACGCGAGCGGGTCGATGAAAGGTCGCTGGCCGACGGCCGACCGGCCGAGCCAGACGAGGTGGGCGAGCAGCATCAGCAGACCGCTGATGAGAGCGCCACCGAACATGCCGTTCCAGGTCTTACCGTCGCCGAGGATCCGCTGACCGTCCCGCCAGTTCCGGCCACCGTCGATGCGCCATCTCGGCATTCCCGTTCGATCGGGGATCCACTTGCCGAACAGCATCGCGCCGGTGTTCGCCAGATAGGCTGGTCCGTAGATCATCAGGACGGTGACGATGTCGAGCGGTGAGAGTCCGCCGACGAAGGGCTGCACGGTCGCCACGGCTGCGGGTGGCGGCGTCGAGGCGATGAAACATGCGCCCAGATCGAGTACGGTGCAGCGTTGGGTTGATGGCCCGAACAACGAGTCAGGGGGACGTGAACCGCGTCGCTCGGAGTCTTCCGGCAATCGTCATCGGCCTGCTGGTGCTGCTCTCCGGACATCTCGGATCGGTTCCGATCGCCGCCGCCGCGGAGCCGCCGAACGGTGGCGGCACGACTACCATCAGTGATGCTCAGACCTGGGACCAGCCCCACGCATTCAATGGCACCGTGATCATCTCAGCCGGCGGCTCGCTGGCGGTGACCTCCGAGATCACCGTCGCTGAAGGCTCCACCATCATCGTTGAGTCCGGCGGCTCGCTGGACGTTATGGTCGGCGGAGTGCTCGATGCCGTTCAGCCGCCATCCAGCCTGCTATGGCTCGGCTACAGTGACGATGTGAACCGATCGTCATTGCGCCTGCCGACCGAGGACGTGACCGGTCCGTTCGATGTCACTCTGCACTCGATGTACGATCAGAGTCTGTTCGGCTTCGCCAGTCACCTCAGCGACGGCACGACCCAGAACATGACGGGACCCGAGCATACGATATCGTTCGGTGTCGGGGCTGACGATGAATGGATATCCTTCACCGGCTACTCTTTCGGAACACTCGCCTTCGACCGAATCACCATCGACCCTGTGGTCGGCAGTAACTCGACCTATATGCCAGCCGACCTAGATCATCGGAACTGGCGGCTCGCCGGCGCGACCGGATTCTCGATCGACGTCGCCGGGGACATGCTCCTGAACGGGGGCGTCGTGAACGGTGCCGATGTCACCGTCAGCGGTGAATTGCAGATGCTCGGCGGCGAGTTCAATCGGTCCGGACCGATAACGGTCACGGAGGCTGGTTCGTTGAACCTGACCGCTGGCACCATCGATGGCAGCCGGACCGATCATGACATCCGAGCCGGAGTGCAGAGCAGGTTGGTCATCTCAGAATCACTCGGGACCAGCGGCGGCATGATCGATGTCTACGAGAGGGTCATCGTCGACCAGAAGATCCAGTTCGCCGCGGTCGGTGTCAGTTATCGGATCACCGGTCTTGGACCCTATAACCGCTCATCGAACCCGACCATCTCCGGACTCGATGGACTGTCACCCGTTGACAGCGGTGGTGAGAGGACCATCGAGGTGCGCTATCCGAACGGCACCATCTGGACCGAGAACGCCACCATCGAGACGCTGGCGTACAGAACCGCTTGGAACCCGAAGAGTGGCACGATCGAGGATTACCGTGGCACCGAACCTCTCTCCTTCGCGCAGACACATGTCTACGCAGGTCCGACGCCTCACCTGACCATCATCTCGGTCGAACCGGCCCTGATGAATGGCGAAGTCGGCTTTTCGCTGCAGGTCAATGTGACCATACACAACGATGGTGGCGCTGGCGCTCATGTAGCGCTCAACTGCACGATGGGTGAGAACGACAGCGCTGCCGATGTAGGCGGTTTCCCCGATCTGATCATCGAAGCCGAGTCGAGCGCATCGGTCACCTTCCGCTGGGCGGCTCCCGTTCCGGGCTCGCACGCATTGACGTGCAGCGTCCTGACGCCGACCCAGCTGGTCGACGAGACCGTCTGGGGTGGCGCCGCGCTGACGAGCGATGAAGTGGAATGGAAGGAGGTGTCAGATCAGTCATCCGGTGCGCTCGGTTTCCTCGCCGCCGTCTTCGTCGGCCTGATCTTCATCATCCTGGCGTTCCTGCAGATGCAGAAGCGATCCGACGAGGTGGCCGATGCCGCCGCTGAGACATCTTCGGATTCCAGAACCGCTGAGGCTGACAGCGGGGATTCGGATGAGGCGGCCGATGGTAGCGCGGCCGACCTTGGGAACGAAAGCAAGCACAGGGATGCCTGAGAGGCGTAACGGTCAGCAGCGAGAAAGCCGAACCGGTTCAACAGGACGCGCGCTGGAACTCTTCGTAATCCGGGTCTTCCTCTTCGGCGGGGGGTGGGTGCTGCTCGCCCTCGATGTCCTCCCAGAGGTATGTTCCGCTCTCCGTGACGGTGCTCGCCGATGTGCCTGACCAAGGCGGTTCCTGAGTGATCGTCACCGTGAACGTGTAGCAGCCGAATCCGTGCTCGTCCCAATCCTCCTTCGGCATGTAGAGGACTCCTAGAACCGGGTCCGAGAGGGATCCATCGAGGATCATCCTCGATGAAGATACGCCGATGGTGCCGCTGCCGTTGCCGTAGGTGCCGTCCATGTCATCCCAGATCGCAGCATTGCCGTTCACTTCGATGGTCGGGTAAACCAGAACGGGTTCGGTGCTGTCTGCATGGCTGATGGTCGCGTTGACCCAGTAATTCGACTTCACTCTGGTAGGATCGATGCCGGCATCGCCCTGCGAGTTGGCTCGACCTGCCGCGATCTCCAGATAGATGCCCCGGACACAACGATTCTTGCCCGCTTCACAGTCACCATCGGCGTCGAACAGGGCTGTCATCTTCTCATCGACGTCATCGACGGTCCTGGTCATCTCGAATGCGTCGAGATGGGTCCTGCCCGCATCGGAGCCGAGGATCTGCACCTCGATTGTGTAATTCTCATAAACGACCTCACCATTAGCCACCTTGACCGAATTGCCTTGATAGAAATCGGCGACCGTGAGCACCAGCGTGCCGTACGTGCCCAGCACATCGGATTGGTCGAAGGTGATGGATTCGGTCAAGGAGTGAATGGCGGCGCCGTTCTGGATGACCCGCACATCGATGTCACCGGACGAGAAGTCACTACCGGTCAGTCCGGTGCTGTGTCGAATCGTCAACGAGACGCTCTGACCATCCTCGGAATATGATACATCGGTGATCGATGTGGCGCCGCCGAAGTCCATGCCGCCGAAATAGGGAATGCCGGCCAACATCAGGTAGGCGACCGCCAGCGTAGCCCACTGGCGGCTCGACAGAGCGTCGAGTCCACTGGTCGCCAGAGAGTGGCGGGAGGCGAACCAGAACGAGATGCCGAATACCGCGAGGACACCGAATCCCGAGAACGCCGGCAGCGAGGGCAGCATCACGACTAGAGCGACGCCGATGACCCCGGTGATGATGGCCAACAGTTTGTCGCTGGACTTGCCAACGGTCGCCTCGTCACTCGATGGTTCTGACTCGTCGCCGATCCGTTCGAGCAGGCCCGATGCGCCGCCGTTGGATTCCGCTTCAGCCACTTCTTCGACATCGTCGGCCGCCTCGGTCGCCTCGTCATCTAGGTCGCGTCTCTTCGCCTTCTCGAGAATCCCACCATCCATCATCATACCTCGATGTTGGTTATGTGACGCTCGCGCGCATAAGAACCCAATGCAACGGGGGACGGCCCGACGAGCCGTTGAGAGAACCGCGTTAGAACTGCGGCGGCCCTGTCGCCAGAGCCGGGTCGGCATCCTCTTCCCATTCACTCCGAGAACGGGCGATTGCAGCCACGACGAGGCCGGCCACCATCAGCGTGACTTCAAAGCCGGGCAGGTAGACACCGCGGATGTACATGGTTATCATCTGGACCTGATAGTTGGGTACACCTTCCGTTCGGACGGAATAGTCGGAGGTCGCCTTGAACTGCAACTGGTGGTACTTGTCGGACCAGCCCTGCTTCTTCGGTGTCCGGAGCATCACCCTGACGCTGTCAGGCGGCGCCTGGGCATCGATCTCGGTAGACACCTGTGGCAGGCTGATCTGGAAATCCTCGTCCTCCAAACCTACACGGTTCTGGATATCGATGTTGAATCGATCGTACGCGTTGCCGTCGTTGTAGACCTTGAACACGAACACGTAGTCGACCTTAGGACGCAGCTGCTTGAACGGCTCCTCCGCCTCGACTCGAAGCCGGCTGAACTGCTTGATGACGACCATCACATTGACCGTCTTCGGAGAGGAGGTGCCGACCGGAACGCCGTTCGCAGAGTCGACGCGGGCGGTGATCGACACGGTCCGCTGACCTTCAGCCATCCTCTGGTCTCCGCGCAGGGTGACCTCGAAGGTCTGCTCGTCGCCAGGGCCGACCGTTGCTGAGCCCGGCGCTGCTATCGCCAGCCCTCCGGCCGTGACCTGGATGTTGACGACCTCTGAGTAGGCGGTGGGGTTGGTCAGGGTGCAGTATGTGGTGCCAGTCCTCGGGTCGCCTGGCGCGACATCGATCGGGATATCGCTCGGCGAGCAGATGATTCCGATGTCAGGATTCGGTGAAGCGCCCTGGGCCTGAGCCAACTGGGCACCGGCCATGACGCTGAAGAAGTACACGACGCACAGAAGCCCGACCATTCGGAAAGCACGCATCTCTATCACCGTCGGTCCAAGGGTCATCTCCGTCCCTATATGAGCATTGGCGCGATTTGGCCGAGTCAAGTGCCGAGAGGCCGGTCGAATCAGAGTGCAGCCAGCAGGTCGTCATCGTCATCTCTGACACCGATATCGAACGAGGTCAACTGCTCGGCGCTGAGGCCGTCCTGACGGCGGAAGATCCGCCAAACCACGAGAGCGACAGCGACGAAGATGATTACCCCCGCGCCGGCGCCGGCGACCGGCAGCGCCCACGGCGGCAGCGATGCGAGCGCCACCGCAGTCTGTGGTTTCTGTTCGGTGGCGAGGTTGAACACCTCTTCGATGTCGTAGGTGGAATCGAAGCCGCTCTGCAGCCTGAATCGAATCTCCCAATCCTTTGTCGCCACTGCGTCCGAGGCCGAGACGGTCACGGTCAGCGTCTCCTTGCCATCCGGCGCCAGACGGGTTCCAGTGTCACCGGTCACCTCGAAGGAGAGTCCAGCCTTCTGCAGCCCGGATTCGTTCAGGATGGTGATGCTGTAGTCATCGGCGTCGTTGCCCCTGTTCTCGACCTCGATCAGGATCGCCGTGGTCGCCTCGGCGGCCAGAATGACGAACTGGGTCTGGACGGTCATCGACCACTCCGCGTACTGGCCTACCGCGACGACGATGGAATCGGTCTCCGGATCGCACCACAGACAGGGGATGCTGTTGAACGACGACACGGTCGCCGACACGTTGGCATCGATGTTCGCCACATCCGCGCCCGGCGATGCGACGAAGGAGATCGCGATGGTCTCCTCGTCACCGGCGCCCAGCAACACCGAATCGGGCGCCGCGAAACCGACTCCCTCCACCTCGACCTCGATCTCGATCTCCTCCGAGAAGGCGCTGGGGTTCTCGAGGGTGCAGAAGGCGGTGCCTGTCCTCGAGTCACCGGGTCCGATGTCGATCTTCAAGACGTCCGGCGAGCACTCGATGGTGACCGCCGGGCCGCTCGCCTGCCCCTGCACGGCGGCGACCGGCAGCAGCGAGATGGTCAGCAGCATCAGCAGCAAGGCGGCACTGCGGCTGGCCATCGGACAGTCGTGCCGGCGCGTCGGTCAATACCATTACGGCTCCTCGTGGCACACCTTGCGGAGCCAACATTCATTCGCATGAGGCCGGGGTTCGTTCGGCTGGGGGCCTGTAGCTTAGGTGGTTAGAGCGCCCGGCTCATAACCGGGTGGCCGTAGGTTCGAATCCTGCCAGGCCCACCTCGAACCCCCGGTATAGGTCAGCCGTCATGATATCCGATCGGTTACTTGAAATCAAAATCTTTCACGATCGAGGCGAACCGACCTGCACAGGTCTGACACGACGAGTGACATGCCGATCTGCATCATCGGATCGGTTCGGGCTGCCAGAAGTGAGCCGGCTCGAGCGCGCGGCGCGTGAGCGGGGGACGAGGCGGCTCGTCAAGGACACCTCCCCGCGAGAGAGGCGCCTCGATGATCGGCTCGCATGTAGAAATCCCACCACGCAGTGAACCCACGTCAGATAGGATAGAATGAATAGCGAAATAGCGAACTGCCAATCTGACGGGCATGGAAGTGGATGACGAGCCGACTCAACTTCCACTAGCGACTTCTCAGGAGGCCACCGATGATATCCCAATCGAGCAGTTGGTGACGGGTGAGAGTGCAG
>CAUZSY010000019.1:0-15397 GCA_963582725.1 Candidatus Thalassarchaeaceae archaeon | reverse complement strand
TATAAGAAGTGGATTTTGAGGTATAATTACGAAGTTGGTGATTTACATGGCAGTTGAAAACTTAGAAATAACATGTCCGGTATGCAGTGAGATTATTAATATTCCTCAACAACTTTCTAACCAATTACAAGAGGAATTTGATGATGAAAAGAAGCAACTAGAAATTCAACTAAGAAAAGAATTACAACAATCTCATTCCGGAGAGGTTGACAAATTGAAAGGTACTTTGAAAGAAAAGGAAGGACTTCTGTTATCGAAAAAAGATGAAGATGAGAAAAGAGACCTCCAAATGCAAGAAATGGAACACAAATTGAATACTCAAGATCAAAAAATCGAAGTTGAAAGAAATAAAGCAGCCCTCGAGGCAAAGAAGGAAGCAATGCAAGAGTATCAGAAAATGGCCGAAGAACTTGCTGAACAAAAAAATGCAGATTCAGAACAAAAGAATGTGCAATTGAAAATAAAAATCAACGAGCTTGAAGATCAGAAAAGGCAGACAAAGGAAATGTATGAGGAGGCATTGAGAAAGGCTGAACAAGGATCTGTACAAACACAGGGCGAAGGTGGAGAAATATTCATTGAAGATGTCCTTAAGCAAGCATTTCCATCCGATATCACTAGTGAGGTCCCTAAAGGAAAGAAAGGTGCTGATGTTCTACAGTCTGTTAGATTCGGTTCAGACATCGAGGCGGGAATAATTGTATGGGAAGGCAAACGAACAAAGGGGTGGGCGAACGCTTGGATTTCTAAAGTAAAGCAAGATACTGTACGCGTCAATGGTCACATTTCAGTGATAGTTTCAGATGCCTTGCCCTCTAAGATTTCAAGAATGACTATGATTGAGGAGAATGTCTGGGTATGTAGATACCGCGAACTCGAGGGCTTAGCAACAGCCCTTAGGACTGGTTTGATTAGGACACAATCTGCAATAAAAAGTCAAGAAGGAAAGGGAGACAAAATGGCCCTGCTGTATGACTATATGTCAAGTCAGGAATTTGCGAATGAGGTCCGCCTCGTTTACGATAGTTATGTTGCAGATATTGAAATCATTGCGAAAGAACGAAGAACGATGGGGAGCCATTGGAAGGCTCGGGAAAAAGCAGCGGAATCAAGATTGATGGGGGTGACCGGATTCATGGGTACAGTCAAGAATATCGCCACTGAATTACCGGCAATTAAAGAAATTGAGGCCGCTGATCAGAAGGCTTTACCGGCTCCTGATAAAGAGGAAGATAATTGATACAAATGGTTCATCCGAATACCCTCTGTATTTCTTATAGCAATACAATGGGCTTTCAGTGGGTCAGTACAGTCACTACCTTCTAGTTCACCCGGTAGCGACAAATGCCAACCTGATGGGACGCTGACCAATTTCTTCTTCAACGGTTTTCCCATTCAGTCCCATTCCACCATTGGGTACTGCCATCACCAAGTCTTCTCCACATATTTCCATTTTCATCAGTCCATTGTTGGCTTTCCGGAATCTCTTGTTGGGCCGATTGTGGGATCGGTTGCTGGGCAACCATGCCAGGCTGGACTTGAGTTTGCGGGGCAACCATGCCAGGCTGAACCATTTGCGTTGCTGGGGCATCTTCAGACTTCATGCCAAGACCTATGATGAGTATCACCAATCCACATAATGAGAAGCAAGTTCCCACTCCGATGGAGATCATTCCCAGCAAACTGTTGCCCAATCCTTCAAGCGGGGTCAAGACATACACATTTCCATCACCAGTCACCGTGATGGTGTAGGTCTGGGTATCGTTGGTGGGGATTCCAAAATAACCCAATTGTCTGAAACCCGTATTGACATTACAATTATCTCCACACTCTTTGAAGATATCTTCTCCATCAGCATTAATAATACTCACATTCGGTAAGTTGGCGTCATCCTCAGACCAAACCATGTACTGCACACTTCCAGTTACTGAGAAGCCTGAAAGAGAATCAGGGGTACTGCTCGCCTTTCCATCCCAGAAACTGTCTGAGGGGGGGTCAAAATTCTGTCCGTCTGTGAACTTGATGAATCCAAACAATCCTGCAACTAGGGCTATGCCTAGGACGACCCCACCCAGAATCAACATCGACTTCTTGCTTCTTGCCATGCTCATAGACGAGGTCACCAACCAATAAAATATTGTCAAGTTCACTTCTCAATCAGGATTGCCTGAGGTGAGGGTAATCTCTGAAGTACCACCCTTCTATACGCACGCGGCCGCAGGCTGACGACATGAGTGAGAGTCGTGAGCGAGCCCTGGTCACCGGCGCATCGAGCGGCATCGGGATGGAGATAGCGAGGGTGCTGGCGGCGCAGGGCTGCGACCTGGTGATCTGCGCCAGACGGCGGGTTGAACTCGAAGCCTTGGCCGAGGAACTGACCGCCGCCCATGGCACGACAGTCGAGGTGGTGACAGCCGATCTGGCCACCCGTGCAGGAGTGCAGGAACTCATCGAGAGAGCGGGTGAGTTGGACATCCTCGTCAACAACGCGGGTTTCGGGACGTCGGGCGAGCATGTGCACCTCGGCGAGAGGGGGGAACTGGCGATGATCGACCTGAATGTCCGCGCCCTGACCCAATTGTCGCATCATTTCGGAGGAAAGATGGCTACGAGGAGGCCGGATCGGAGGGTGGCTGGTAGGATTCTGAACGTCGCTTCTATCGCCGCGTACCAGCCCGGACCGTCGATGGCGGTCTACTGCGCGACCAAGTCGTACGTGCTCAGTTACTCCCGCGCACTGCGCTTCGAACTCAAACCCAAGGGTGTCTCCGTCACCGCCCTCTGCCCCGGTCCCGTCATCACGGGCTTCCAGAAGTCAGCGGGCATGGAACTCGGCATCATGGTGAAGCCGTACCTCGTCAGCGCCAGCAAGGTGGCTGCCGTCGCTGTCAGGGCGATGCGTAGAGGCCGGCGCGAGGTGCTGCCCGGCGTGCTGAACAAGCCGTTGCCGCTGTTGGTCCGGTGCACTCCGGTCTGGCTGCAGATGAGGCTCGTCAATAGCGTGCTGAGTTAGAGTCACAGGTGAGATGATGAAGTGGCGCTGGAGGGTCGCTGGCGGGATGCTGGTGGGCCTCTGATGCGCGTCTGAGGGCTCGCTGAGCGCCGGGTTCGGTGTTGCCGCGTTGATAACCGGTGGGTCGCGGTACAGAGACGATGACGACCGTTCCGGCAGCCGAGACGGTGGATGGGTCGTGCATCGTCGGTTGCGGTCGTGAACGAGCGGTCGGCGACTGGTGTCTGCGCTGCGAGGGGATGCTGCGCCGTCGGATGGTCGGAGTCAGACCGCTGGCACCGGTCGATGGCGGACTCTCTGCGCGGATCGACGCGGCGTTGGCCGCGATGTATCGCTATCGGACGAATAAAGCCCGATTCAAGCGACTCGTCGAGCATCTGGCGGACGATTCGGATACCAGATGGGCTCGTCGTGAAGAGCGAGGAGAGTCGGTGCTCGAACAGCTCATGATGTTAGATGAGGAGAGCGCGTACTCGCTGGTCAGCAGAATGGTGGCTGAGTATCCGAGATTGACCCGGGCCGAGAAGATGCAGTTGCTCGAACGCGGTTTCCCGCTGCCGGGCGGCCACTGGATGTCGGTCGGTTCGAGCAGCATCAGGATGGACGGCGTCCAGATATCGGCCTACGGTCCGTGGCGCAGCCTGATGATGGCGATGACGGCGAGTCGAGCCGCCTGGGACGAATGGGCGTCGGTCGATCTGAAGCGCTTGTTCAGGGCCATCGGAGCCGCCACCAACCCGGTGCGTCACTTCGAGGACGCGGTGACCAGTGTCCGCTACCATCCGACCGTCCACCGAGTCGCCGGCTGGTTGTCCTGTGCGCTGCTGGAGCAGATGGGCGAGAGTCATCTACACGGCCGGATACGGTTCCTCCGCCTCAACAGATTATCGGTCTTCAGGCATGTGGGCCGGTTGGACGAGGCCGAACGTCGCGCTGCGCCATGGCTAGGCAGGTTGGAGCGGGAGAGCGATGGCTTCGAGTCACTCGAACCGGCGCGAGGTGACTTCCCCGAGACACTGGCGGTACGCGGCGGCAGACTGCGTCTCGTCGTCGAGGAGAACGGCGCCGACAGGAGCATCATCCTGCCGGCTGACCCCGACCTGTGGGCGATGTTGGCGAATTGCGCCCTCTCCCCCCCCGATTCCCCTCCGCAGACCATACTCACCGCCATCCGTTACGGCTGGACCGACGGCGACTGGCTGGATGAGAGGATCAGGCCGGAGGATCGACGAGCCGCCAAACTACTCTGGTCGACCATCGACTCGCTCGGCGACGTCGATTACGACCCCGAATTGAGAGCCTTGATCGTGCCGGCGACGAGCGGCGCGGTCTACTCGGTGTCGAGTCGGCCGGGAGTGCACGGCGCGAAGTATCGCGTGCACGCCGCCAGCGACATCGACCAGCTGCGTGAGAGCCACGGCTCGCCGATCTGCCTGCACGACGCATCGAATCAGAATCGCTTCCCGTTCGCTGACCGGTTGCTGCGCGTCGTGCTGACGGTTCGCGACGACGTCCGAGCCAGCGAGAAGTTGGAGCCGTTGCGCAAGGTGGTTCGAGAACTGCGTCACAGCGAGCACGCCGTGCCGAACTTGGTCTGGGACCGACGGACGCGCCGGCGCTGGCGCATCGAACTCGGTCGACGCGCGCACGAGGTGCCGGCCCGGCATCGCTGGACGGCGCTGCTGCCATTCGTCTACGAGACTCTGACAGCGTCGGCGATCGGTGACGAGCTGCAGATGCCGATGGCGGTGGGTGGCGAGTTCCGCGTCGGTGACCGGGCCGCTCCGCTGCGCCTCATCGCGGACGATGAGATCCGCCTCGTCCGCGGTCTCGCGACGGCCTGCGGCTGGGTCTCAGACGGCGTCGCCGCCGCCGCTCCGCAAGCCGCCATCGAGCCAGACACTCGGCCAGACCGAGACGATGCTGGTCGGGTGGCTGGAGATGGGCCGAACGGGCAGGCGGCGGATGAGCCGGATGGAGCGCTGGCAGGCGAGGTCGAGAGGTGGGTCAAGCGACAGGACGGGCAGGTCGAACGGGCGACGCTCTACGACATTCTGGAGCCATTCCAGCAGGTGCACGGAGGCGGTCAGGCGCTGCCATGGTGGATGATCTACGAGGACGCGGCGGTCGGCCGCGGCCCGATGCACCATCTGATGCCGAGAGCGCTGATCCAGAACCTCGGCCTCGATCCCGACGCCGACGATGATGCTGACGACGAATTCGACGACGATGCTGCAGATGGCGGCGCCGGCGAGGCGGGCGATGCCGCTGACGATGACGCCGCCGAACAGCCGCCCGCGGACCCTGTCGGCGCCGTGTTCGAGCGCGCCCTGAACATCGGCTTCCAGAATCCGAATCGCCAGCCGGCAGCAGCGGCCGGCGAGGACGAATTACGCCAGGGGCTGCTGGATCACCTGGGCGCCATCGAGGCGCGGCGCCGGGCCTTGCAGAGAGCCGAACGACGGCTGGCGGCAGAACTCGGCCGTGACGGCGATGTCGGCGGTGGCGACGATGATTGCGATGACGATGACGGTGGCGATGATGATGACGATGCGGCCAGACCGATGATCGTCGTCGCGTGAGAGGGAGGCAGTCGGCGGGCGGTGGAATCGCTCGTGATGGGGGTTCTACGGGGTCGGCGGTTGAATGCCATTCTTCATCAACCGTGGTGAGTTCTGAATTCCCTCCGGCGGAGTGCCGAGGCGGGATGAATCATGCTTCAGTTGACCATCGAGCAGGTGCCGCGCGGCGCGCCGCCGGCCTGGCTGGTCGAGCACGCTGTCACCCAGTCGCTCGATGTTCGCACCCCGTCACAGGGAGGCCCGAGTCGAATCATGGTCGTCCATCCCTCCAGCGCCGCCCTCGAAGAGTTCCTCGACGCTGTCGCCGTTGACTGTCCGGTCATCGACAGGACGAGTCATCAGACGCTGCAGGGACTGGCCCGGAAACTGCACGCCGACCTGCGTCAGCCGCGACTGCTGTCGGCCGGCGGCGCGACCTCGCTGGCGCTCGACGCGGTGATGCGCGAGTCGGCCGCCGAACTCGCGTTCCCCATACTGCATCCGATCCCAGACATGCAGTGGAGCGGCGGCAAGAGCGCCATCCTGCTGGAGATGCACGCGGCGCTGCAACAGGAGGCGGTGTTCGATGAGTGGGACGGGCCGGGCGTGGAGGGGGTGTCGAGAGCCATCGATCGGATCGAAGAGGCGTTGCAGGGACGCCATCCGGACCGGCATCTGCCAGTCCTCTGCGACCTCCTTGACGAGGCCGAGGAGAAGCCGTTCTCACTGGTCGGTCTAGACGGCATCGTGCTGCTCGACAGAGCGCCTGGGGCGGCCAGGATCGAGGCGCGGTTGTTCGAATCGCTCAGGCGACACCTGCCTATCCATCAGTTGTGTCACGCCGGCTCGCATCGGCTCGGTCTGCACGGCTGGACGATGGAAGACATCCACCCGGTGACTTCGACTGACTCCCTGCCCGACTGGTTGCCGGAGCATGCTGTCGTTAAGTTTGATCCGGCTTCGGTGCAGAGCCAACAGGACGGAGTGCACCGGCTGCTGCTGCAGCGGGCGGCGCATGCGATTCCAGTCGCCGCCCGGTTGTTGGCACGGCATCTGGCGAGCGCCGGAGTGGCTGATGGTGCAGGCAGCGCCAGCCCGAGCGCCATCGTCATCGACCCGGGACTCGATGCCAGACGCGACCGCTGGGCGACTGCGCTGGCCGGCATCGGAGTCTCTGTGCCGCGCGGCGCGAGGCCGTTGTGCAGCAGCCCGTTCGTGCATTGGATAGAGCGGTTCGCCGAGTTGCCGCACGGCGAGGCGGCGTTCGATCTGGAGCGGTTGCGCAGCCTGTCGGTACAGCGGGTCCTGCAGCCGTTCGACGCTAGCCGGCTCGCCGATCATCCGAGCATCGAGGGCATGCGGCCTGTGGCAGATGCCGAGATGCTCGAACAGGTGGCTCGAAATCACCACCTGCTGGCCGGACCGGGAGCGCTGCGCCGCTGGTTGGAAGCCCTGGCCCGCGAGACCGATGCGGATGCACGCGGTGCAGCACGACGCGAGCAGACGCAGTGGTGGCTGCTGGCGCTGGTCCGTTCGCTGCGGCCGCTGCTGCGGCCGGAGGACCGGCAGGCGATCGACGAGCCACGCCACGCTATCGGTTGCGTCTCCCGCGAGCCGCTGCCGCTGCCGAGGGCTGCCGTTAGCGGGAGTGGCTGGTTGCGCGGGCTGCTACGGAACATCGACCGGCGAGGACTGGTGCAGCGGTTCGACGGCGACGAGGACCTCGCTATGCGAGGCCTACAGCAGTTGTTCGGCATGGTCGAGGCGCATCGCGCCGACCAGTTGGCATTGACCCTCGTGCCGCCAGAGGCCGGCCTCGCCTGGGTCGAGGAGATGGTCGCGCTCATCGCCGATGCCGAGATGGACGCGCCGGCACCGGTCGCTGGCAGCGTCCGGCTACTGAAGCCGAACGAAGCGCTCGGCTGCACGGCCGACCTAGTCATCATCGCCCATGTGGAGGCCGATTCATGGTCGATGCGGGTGCCGAAGGTGCCGCTTCTCGATGAGGAGTCGCGGGCCGAGTTGGATGTTCTGCGGCCGGACGGACCGATTCGCGCCGCCAGACACAATCTCGCGCACCTGATCGAGGCAGCGCGGACCGCCATCGTGCTCGACCCGTCCCTCGACGAATCCGCACCACCGGCCGGGCCGATCGCCGAGTGGCTGCGTTCGCTGCCGACCGGCAGCCCGGAACAGCCGCTGCTGGGCGCTCTGCCAGACCTGATCCCGGCCGACGAGGTCGCCGCGGCGGACGCCTCCGCCGGTCGGCTCGCATGGCAGTGGCAGCGCATCGACCAGCGAATCGATGTCGGCGCACTGGTGCACGAGACCGATCTGGAGATCGATGCCAGCGGCGCTCGAATCGAGGAGCATGTGCACGGTGTCGAGGCGCGCGACCAGCGGCAGCGCGACGGGGTCGAGATCCACGCCGGCCGCACTCCCGAGCGACTGCCACTCGCCACGGCGGCATTGAGCGTCGTCCTCGACCGCTCTCTGATGGCCGACAGGATCGCTCGCCAGCCGAGTTCGCTGGCGCCCGGTCGCGACTATCAGGACGCCGCTGACGGCGATCGCATCGTCACAATCCAGCCGCACCGCATCGTGCCCAAGGCGACCGACCCGAAGGGTTCCGTCAAACCGCGGGCTGCGCCCGATTGGCCGCCGATCGGTGGTCGCCTGACCGAAGGCGGCCAGACGATGACCATCGATCCGCGACCGCTGCGGCCGCACGACACCGGACTCGCCGTGCTGGACGAACGCAACGGCGCGAGCCAACGACCGACCGGAGACGACCCACCATGGTCGCCGAGCGGTCTGCGCAAATGGCAGGAATGCCCACGACAGGGCTGGCTCGACCGCCGTCTGAAGGCGACCGATGACGAGACCCTGAAGGAGAACCTCGATGCTCGGACACGCGGCACCCTGATCCACGACGTCTACGAATTGCTGCTCTGCCGGGCGCTCGGTCTGTCCATGCACAGAGAGCGGACGACCTTCACCCCAGCCTCGCTGGCACGCGCGTCCAGCGACGATGCGCGAAACATGGGCTGGGCCTTGGAGGCGCTGGCAGACAACGCGGGCTGGCTGGAGCGCCGAGATGTCACCGCCGAATCGAGGCTACTCGACTTCACCGGCATGAATAATCAGGGCTGGCTCGACTGGCTCGCCACGAGCGGCGATGCGCATCCGCTCGGCGGCCGTCTCGGCGCCATGCTGGTCGCCGAGCATGAACTCGCCGACGCCTGCGTCCTCGCCCTCGAATGGATGTTGGCCGACGATTCTGGTCCAGCAGTCATCGAACTGCCCGGCAGCGGCCTGCCACCGCTAGAGGTTAACGGTTCGATCGACCGCGTAGATCTGGTGCCGTTCGATCTGGCCGCGACCGTCTGGGTCGATGATGAAGGTGACATGACGACGGCACCGCTGGCCGGCGTCGGCCCACGGGCAGAATCTGTCGGACTGGCAGTCGGCACCGATTCGGACCTGGCTGACGCCACAACTGTAGAGGCGGGGGCATCAGATGACGGAGGTGAGTCGGGGACAGGGGGTGATTGGCGTCCTCGACGGCTTGTCGTGATCCGCGACATGAAGACCAAGGAGGGATCGTCCGGCGGCGAGAAGCACCTGAGCTCGCTGTACGACGACCTGCAACTCGCGGTCTACGCGCGCGCTTGGGAGGTTCAGAATGCCGGTGACCTCGTCATCGGGGTCGGGGTCAGCGAGATAGGCCTCTCGACCACTCATCACATCGAATTCGACGGTCGTTGGCGCAGTCACATCGAGGAGATGCGACTCGGCCAGCAGACCGAGTCTCTCGACCTGATGCACCGACTGCCCGGAGAATCGGTTTCTTCCGTTTCCACTCCTGCTTCCACCGCTGCTTCCACCACTTCACCCCCCAGCGAGCCATTCAGAGCGTGGCTGTACCACCGATTGCACGTCGCGTGTTCGATCGTCGCGGCGGCAGCAGAAGGACTGGTCAATCCGACGCCCGGCGACGCCTGTAGTTACTGCTCGGTCAAGGCCGCCTGCGGCCTCGACACGGTGCTCGGGGGGTGGAAGAGATGAGGCCGAACCACGCGCAGCGTCTGTCGCTGAACATCGACTCGCACCTGGTCATCGACGCTGGCGCTGGCACTGGCAAGACCAAGACCATCGTCGACCGGGTCATCGAGCACTATCTGGCCGATGACCAGCGAGCCACCAGACTGCTGCCTATGCCGGCCAGACCCGGTCGGCTGGCGGCGGGCGCGATGACCGACCCGATGGGGGAGAGGGTCGATCTGCAGCGATGGCCGGGCTTGATCCCGACCGAGGTCGTCGTGCTGACCTTCACCAATCTCGCGGCCGAGGAGTTGCGGCACAGGCTGCGTCGAGAACTGGCTCGCCTCACGGTCGGCTCGACCGGCGAATCCGGCGGCCAGCGCAGCGATTCGAGGATTCCTCTCAGCGGCCTGCCGGAGCAGTTGCGGACGCTGTTGGAGGACGCTCCCATCGGCACGATCGATTCGTTCCTGAACAGGCTGGTGACGCCGCATCGGGCTCGCCTCGGCGAGCGGATCACCCGCGAGCAGGTGTCCGACTCCGAGCGGACGCTGCTCGAGTTCAACGCGGTTCGGACCGCGTGGCGTCTCTCGGCCGATGAGGCGCGGCTAAGCGACGCGGTCGATGCCGGCATCAATGCGCTCGACGCGGCCGAGTTCTTCGCGGCACGCGGTCGTCTGACCAGACTGCACGGACGCGATGCGGCCCAGACCGTGGTCGCTTCGCTGCTGCATCGCTCGGTCTTCGTCGAAGCGGCGGCGACGGATCTCGACGATGGTGCCGGCGGCATCAGCATTGACGGTCTGCGACACGCCATCACGCGAGATCTCGACCCGTCCGCCGTGACGCGCCTGCTCAAATCGATCGAGTCCACCTCGAACGCGTGGTTGCAGGCGCACAGCTGTTACGCCGCTGACATCGGCCCGACACCGAGCGGTTCGGGAACCCACGCAGCGACACTGACCGAACTGATCGCTCTGCCACCGCCAGCCGACCTCTGGCAGGGGCTCCGCCGGATCTTCTGGTTCGCCGCGACGCTGGCCAATCCGGCCTCAGCGACGACCATCGGCAAGGCCGACATCACGCCCTTCCCATACAAATCGCTGCCCGCAACCGATGGCTGGGACCGTGGCCATAACACGATGACCAAGGCGCGCATCAAGGATGAGGAGACCTTCAAGCGGGCTACGAAAGCCAGGGACGCCGCGGTCCAAGCGGCCAAGGACCTCTGGCAGGACCGACGCCACCGGCCGCTGCTGCGGCACGCGAGGATAGTCGGGCTGCTCGATGACACAGCGCCACCGCAAGCTCCAGCCGCCGACTGGCCGTTGGAAATCGAAGCGCTGCCCGACCCGCTGCCGGCCCGTTCGGAGGACGCTCCGAGCCGTACCTTCATTCCGTTGCAGACGGAGGCTCGCATCCTCGCCGACCTGCTGACGGTGCATCGGGGCACGCTGCGCATCCTAGAGCGGATGAAGCAGCAGCTCGAGGTGCACGACTTCGATGATATCAGCGCGCTCGCCGCCGACCTGCTGCTGGCCAACTGTCCAGAGGTCTGCCATCCACTCTACTCCGATGACGTCATCGCAGCACTCGATGCTCGTCCGAGCGAATCGTGGCGCGACGAGCACATCGAGCGCGCCTTGGAACTGGCCGAGGCGGCGGTCGGATCGGTCGACTGGACGGAAGCGAACCCAGGCCGACGGGCCGAGGACATGCTGCGAGATCTGCAGCAGCGCGTCGACCTGCTGCATCGGATAAGGCGACGCTTCAGGGCGATGATCATCGACGAGGCGCAGGACGTCAATCCGAGGCAGTGGATGCTGCTGTCGAGGCTGTGGGGGCGAAGACACCGGGAGGAGGATGAGGCGGAATTTGAGTTGGAGTGGCAGCCGACGGTCTGTTACGTCGGCGACGTCAAGCAGAGCATCTACCTCTTCCGCCAAGCCCAGGTCACCGCTTTCCAGCGCAACATCCAGCACCTCCGCCGTATCAACGCCACCGAAGCCAACCTCCCCGAACTCCTTCGCACGCCCCTTCTCCGCACCGACGATTGGAGTCGCGACCCGCGCTACGACCAGACGGGATTCCTGCGCGGCAGCGAGACGCGCGCCAGCGCCGCGGTCTCGGTCGGGCGCGAGGTCCGCTACGACAGCGACGACGCGGCGCTGCCGGCGCCGACACCCGACGAGATGGTTGCGCGCCGAGAAGGCCATGTCGGACTACGCATCAACTACCGGACGCACGGCGCGCTGCTGCGCACGATGAACGGCTGGTGGACCGATGTCTTCCATCCGCGGCATCGGGCACTGCCGCGCGGCGACTGGTACGCCGACGAGCAGCCGCTGTACGCTTCGCCGGCCAACCGCGAGCGCGAGGGGCGGCTGGAATGGTTGCTGCCTGTGCGCTCGGAATCCGGACCACCACCACGCGACCTGACGGCGGCTCTCGACCCGTTCTCGCACGGCGCCGAGGATCCGATGAAGATGCAGAACGCGCTGATCGCAGCGCGTATCAGGCATCTCGTGGAGGGCCGGCCGACACGCGTCCTCGGTGCCGACGCCGACTGGCGCACCGCCGATCCCGGCGGCGATCCGGTGGCGCCGCGCGACATCATGGTGCTGATGCCGAGCCGCTCGATGCGGGACGATCTGGTCGATCGGCTGCGCGCGGTCGGCGTGCCGGCCCAGGCCGACCGGGAGGGCGCACTGCTAGAACGGCCTGCTGCGGCGGCGCTGCACGCGCTGCTGCAGGCCGCCGCCCGGCCGTGGCATCGCCATCACATCGCGTGGCTGGCTCGCTCGCCGCTGCTCGGACTCGACGATCGACGGCTTCAGGTGCTGCTCGGCGGCGGCCGCCGCGACGCCGACCTGCTTCTCCGTCTGGTGAACGAGGAGGCGTTGGCCTTACCAGCTCGCCAGGTCCGGCTGATCGAGCGCTGGCTCGGACTGGCTCGGGCCGGTAGGATAGGTCGCCTGCTGGAGGAGACCATCGACCAGAGCGATCTGCTGACAGCCCTGCCGAGCGCAGCCAGCCGTCAGGACGCCGAGCGATTCGTCGCTCTGGTCCGCCAGATGGAGTCGGAGGCCGGTGGTGACATCGTGCTGCTGGCTGACCGGATGAGAGCCCTCACGAGGGCTGGAGGCAACGCCATCGAAGCGGCGACGGTGCCGCCATCGAACGCGGTCAGGCTGATGACCATACACGCCTCGAAGGGACTGGAATCGAAGGTCGTCATCGTCTCCAACGTGTTCGGCAGCGCCCAGACGGACGTCCATCACGAATATCAGGATCGACTGGTCGTCACACCTCGCCTGTTCGCCGGCCACCCGAAACCGTGGTCCGATGTAGACCAATGGCCCTTTTCCGGAATCTGGGAGCACGGCAAGCGGCTGAACGCAGCCCAGAAGCAGGCCGAGGCGCGGCGCCTGCTGTACGTAGCAGCGACCAGAGCCGAGCAGCATCTAATCATCGCCGGGGCGCCGCGCGGCTGCTCTTGGCAGGACGGCGGCATCCAGATCGCGGCCGAGCACGGAGAGATGCCGACCTTCGGCGCGATGTGGCTGGAGGCGATGCGCCAGACGTCGATCCGCGGCAGCGACGCCACCTCGCCCTGGCTGCAAGAGGGCGACGCCGCTTCGCTGCCGTCGAGCGAGCCGCTGCCGACGCCGCCTGAACTCGCTCTGACCCTCGACCCGGCGGCGCTGCTCGTCGACGCCCGCCTCGGCTCCTCCTGCCTCTCTTCCATAGCCATCCATCACGATCCGCTCTGCTTCGACGCGGCGCCGCCGCCGACCTCGCCGCTGGTCACCATCACCCGCATCGATGCGACGGCGCGCGACGTCGAGGCTCGACCGCCGACCCCGCCATCGACCTCGCCGCGCCGCGAGACGCCGCTGATCGCCATCTCGCCCCACCGGCTCGACATCGCGGCCGGCTGCATCCGTCGGCACTGGCTGCAGCGGCACATCGGCCTCGCCGGCGAGCCGATTCGCCTGCCGCTCGCCGACCTGACCGGTGCGGGCGCCGGCGATGGCGCAGGCACCGGAGGCAGAGGTGGGGGAACCGCTGAGGGAGCAGGCGAAGGCGAGAGTGCTGGCACAGCCATCGGTCTGCCCCCACCGAACACGCTCGGGACCATAATACACAGAGCGCTGGAACTAGGTATCGAGAGTCCACCCATCGAAGCGAACAGGCACGCGCCGCTGCCCGTCGAGTGGACCGCTGGTCAACCATCGCGGCTGACCGGTGAGGCGGTCGACGGTCTCATCGAAGAGGTGTTCGCCGAGCTGCTGCCGGCCGATGCCGACGAGACGGCGACCGCCGCGGTGGTGCGCGAGATGCTGGCCCGCATCCAGGAAGCCGACCCGGCCGCTGATGCCGAAGGAGTCCGGACGGAGTGGGCGTTCACGCTCGATGATCGCATCGATACACTCGGTCTCGTCGAGAGTCGTTGGACGCCCGACGGCGATGAGCAGCTCGTGGTCTGGGATGGCGTACGATTCCGATTCTCGGGCGTCGTCGACCTTGTCATCGCCCTGGATGGCGATGTGGTTCGGCACGGCGAGGGAGACGGCGAGGCTGCCTGCGGCACGCTCCGGCCGATCGATCTGAAGACCGAGGACGCGCATCTGATCGGCGAGCCGCCGGACGATACGACCGGCACCCTGCTCGAACCGCGTGGCGCCGACGGAGCGCTGACCACCTCAGAGCGCGCGCTGCTCGACCAGCATCGTCTGCAACTCATCCTGTACTGGCGCGCCCTTCAACGACAAGAGGACTCGCGCCGCCGCAGGGGACTGGAACATCGCACAGTTCTTCCACCAGCCGTCCTCGTCGGCGTCAGCGGTCGCACCGTCTCGATGACTGCCGAAGAAGCGGTCGCCGCCGAAGCGGACCTCGGTGCATTGCTCGCTAGGATCGCCGCGGCGGAAGCATCAGATCGTTTCGACCACAGCAACTTCCCTCGGCTGCCGGCCGAACTGGCGGCGACCTGCGATTCGTGCCCGTACCACTTGGGCATGCTGCCGATCTGCGGACCGCTGCCTCCTCCTGAATCGTCCACCCCCGCCCGGATCGACTCTAATCCCATGCAGTGACCGCCACCCCGATGGCGGAGGAACGAGCGAAGCGGCGAATAGTCCATCAAGTGGCGGCAGAAGCGCCCCGCATGCCGAAGATCGACCATGTTGCTATGCACGAATGGATCGACGAGAACTGGGAAGCCTCGGTGCAACCGAGCCTTGAGGAGTACATCCGAATCCCGGCTCAATCACCCGCCTTCGATGCCGATTGGCAGGCCACCGGAGACCTCGACTCATCGATCGAACACCTGACCGGCTGGCTCGCCACGCTCGACCTCAATCGGGTCAGCCACACGGTTCACAGCCTGCCGGGTAGAACCCCTCTGCTCCTCGTTAAGATCGTCGGCACGGCACCCGGCGAAGTGCTCTGTTACAGCCACCTGGACAAACAACCTCCGCTGACCGACCTCTGGTCCGAGGGACTGCACCCGTTCGAGCCGGTGCGGCGCGGCGATTTCCTGTATGGCAGGGGCAGCGTCGATGACGGATACGGCAACTATCTGTGCGCGCTCGCGGTGGCGGGACTTCAGGCGGCTGGAATCCCACACCCGACGGTCAGGCTGCTCATCGAGACCTGCGAGGAATCAGGCTCCCCCGACCTGCCCGCATACCTCGACCATCTGACCGACAGCCTCGGCCAGCCCGACCTGATCACCGTCATCGACTCGGGCGCTGGTGACTACGAGCGGCTGTGG
>CAUZSY010000018.1:0-16411 GCA_963582725.1 Candidatus Thalassarchaeaceae archaeon | reverse complement strand
GGATGAGTGAACAAGCAAGGGAAGCGGTAGGCGATTACAAGGCAGGATGGCACGACTCGGAGAACGCGACAATCCGCTTCGACTTCGGTATCAGTGAAGACGTGGTCCGCGAGATCTCTCGGATAAAGGACGAACCGCAGTGGATGACCGACATCCGGGTCAAGGCGTACCACCATTTCGTCGAGCGTCCGATGCCGACCTGGGGTGACACCGAGATGCTGGAGAGCATCGACTTCGACTCGATCTGCTACTACCTCCGGTCATCCGACGCGACCGAGAAGGACTGGGACGACGTGCCGGAAGAGATTCGCGAGACCTTCGAGAAACTAGGAATCCCCGAGGCCGAGCAGAAATGGCTCTCCGGCGTCTCGACCCAGTATGAATCGGAGGTCGTCTACCACAGCATCAGAGATGATCTGGAGGAGCAAGGCGTCATCTTCCTCGACATGGATTCTGGACTTCGTGAACACGAGGAACTGGTCAAGGAGTACTTCTGCAAGGTGATTCCATACGGCGACAACAAATTCTCCGCCCTGAACACCGCCGTCTGGTCCGGTGGTTCGTTCATCTACGTGCCGAGCGGCGTTCATGTCGAGATGCCGGTGCAGGCTTACTTCCGCATCAATGCGAAGAACATGGGGCAGTTCGAGAGGACTCTGATCATCGTCGATGAAGGAGCTTCAGTGCATTACATAGAGGGTTGCTCGGCGCCTACCTATTCTACCGACTCATTGCATTCTGCGGTCGTCGAACTGATCGCGATGCCAGGCGCCCACATCCGGTACACGACCATCCAGAACTGGTCCAACAACGTCTACAATCTGGTCACCAAGCGCGGCATCGCGCACGAGAACGCGACCATCGAATGGGTCGATGGAAACATAGGTTCCCGGCTGACGATGAAGTATCCGTCTGTCATCCTGAAGGGCGAAGGCGCCCACGCGGAGATCATCTCGGTCGCCTACTCAGGCGAGGGCCAGCACCAGGACGCCGGCGCCAAGGTGCATCATCTGGCCAGCCGAACGACCAGCAAGATCCTCTCGAAGAGCATCAGCAAGAACGGCGGCCGCGGCTCGTACCGAGGCCTGGTGCGGGTGTCACCGAAGGCTGAGGGATGCAAGGTCAATGTCGTCTGTGACGCGTTGATCCTCGACGGTGAGAGTCGTTCCGACACCTACCCTACGATGGAGATAGGCAACGAGAGCTGCCACAGCGAGCACGAGGCGAGCGTCTCCAAGGTTAGCGATGATCAGGTGTTCTACCTGATGAGCCGGGGCCATTCGGAGGAGGAGGCGCTGGCGATGATAGTCAACGGATTCTTCGAGCCGTTCACCCGCGAGCTGCCGATGGAATACGCGGTCGAGCTGAACAATCTGATGTCTCTGGAGATGGAAGGCAGCATAGGTTGAATCCGACCGGAGGACTCAACTTGAGCGACGCCGCATCGACCTATCTGGCGCTGGCCGAACCGGACCGCGCGAAACACCTCTGGCGCTACACCCCATGGCGTCATGTTCACCCCACCGGCAGCACCTCCGACCTGCCCGAAACCTCGGCACCCCTGCTCACTCTCACAACCATGAGTGGCGTAGCGGCGCCCGACACGGTACGACTCAGCAGCGCAACGGCGGCCGATGTCGAACGGCTCTCCGGTGGCATCGATTTCAAGGAGGGCGGCACCGCCGGCGCCTTCATCGAAGCGCTGACCGGCGGCGAAGCGACCGTGCTCAGCATCGATGCTGGCTGCCACTGCAGCGAGCCGCTGGTTCTCAACATCGAAGCGAGCGGCGCGGTCTCTGCGCTGCACCTGCTGCTCGATGTCGGCGACTGCTCCGAGGTCGAGATCGCCACCGTGATCCAAGGTGATGCGGATTGGACCGGACTGTTGCGAGAGGGCCGAATCGGTGCTTCGGCGATCCTCGACGATGTCGTGGTGCAGCGGACGGCCGGCCGGCTGCTGCGGTTGGACGGCATCGTCCACGAACGAGACGCTCAGGTCATGTCGGCCACGGTCGCTGCGAACGGCAGCCGGGTCAAGGCCGACCTGCGCCATCTGCTTGAGGGCCGTGGCGCCAACCTGCGGGTGCTGGGCTCGTTGCTCGCCACCTCCTCGCAGCATCAGGACCATCACATCGAGATCCAGCACGCCGCCCGTGACTCGGTCAGCCGCCTAGCATGGCACGCCGCCTGCAGCGGCAAGAGCACCACGATAGGCACCGGGATGCTGCGCATCGACAAAGGCGCTACCGGTTCTGATGCGGCCCAGCTGTTCCACAACCTGCTCCTCTCCGAGAAGGCGAAGGCCAACTCGATCCCTGAACTGGAGGTGCTCGAGTTCGAGGTCGTCGGTTGTGGGCATGGCACGGCGAATGGTCCGCCCGACGCGGATCAGGCGTTCTATCTGCAGGCACGAGGTCTGTCCGCTGCCGAGACGCGAGCGACTCTGACCGCCGCCTTCCTGAACGCGACTCTCTCTAAGATGGGTAGCGAAGTGATGCACCAATGGCTGCTCGAACAGATCGGACGCTACCTCGAATCCATCTGAAGTCATCCGGCTCACCCGCTCGGCTCTCCCGTCAACCTCGCATCGACCGGAAGAATGCTGGCCGATTCGTCGGGCGCGCATTGAAAGCGCGGACAATGCTGGCGCGGACCGTTGGCATGGCTCTGGATATCGAGGCGATTCGAGCCGAGTTCCCGATTCTGGGGATACAG
Organism: Candidatus Thalassarchaeaceae archaeon; assembly: GCA_963582725.1. GTDB lineage: Archaea > Thermoplasmatota > Poseidoniia > Poseidoniales > Thalassarchaeaceae > CAUZSY01. The sequence continues at coordinate 13,696 of CAUZSY010000018.1, read as the reverse complement.
CACCCGACGGGAATGCCGTTCGTCTATCTGGACAGCGCCGCGACGACCCAGAAGCCGGTCTGTGTGCTCGACGCGATGGACGCGTACTACCGGCAGACCAACGCCAACGTGCACCGCGCGGTCTACAGCCTGGCGGCCGAGGCGACGGCGGGTTACGAGTATGCCAGGCAGCGAATCGCCAGCTTCTTCGGGGCTACCGAGCGCGAGATGGTGTTCACCAGCGGCACCACGGAGGCGATCAATCTGGTCGCCTACGGCTGGGGCCGCCACATGCTCGTAAAGGGTGATGTCATCCTGACTACTGAGATGGAGCATCACGCTGACATCGTGCCGTGGCAACTGCTGGCCAGTGAGCGCGGCGTCGAGGTCCGTTACGTGCCTCTCGACCGCGAGACGATGATGCTCGACATGGAGGCGATGGAAGTCGGAGTCGAAGAGGCCGCACTGGTCTGCGTCGTCCACACCTCGAACGTGCTCGGCGTTCGCAACGACGTCGAGCGGATCATCGAACTGGCGCGCAGCCGTGGCCGCGGCCCGGGCGGCCGCGGTCCGGCGGGCGGTGGTGCGCCGGTGCTGCTAGACTGCGCCCAGGCGGCACCGCACGAGAGGCTCGACTTCAGTACCCTAGGAGCCGATTTCATCGCCTTCTCAGGCCACAAGATGGGCGGCCCGACCGGCATCGGCGGGCTGATCGCAACCGAAGAGATGCTGGCCGAGATGCAGCCCTTCATCTCCGGCGGCGACATGATCGACCGGGTGACGCTCGAAGGCACGACCTTCCAGGACGGTCCGCAGCGATTCGAGGCGGGAACACCCCGTATAGCGGAAGCGTTCGGCTGGGCCGCCGCCATCGACTGGCTCGACCAGTTCGACATGGCCGAGGTGCATTCTCATGTCTCCGGACTGGCCCGGCGCACCGCCGAAGCGATCTCCGTCCTGCCCGGCATCACGGTGCACGGACGGCACGACCTGCCCACGGCCTCCGGCGTCGTCACCTTCTCTCACGAGAAGCTGCACGCCGAGGACATAGCGCATCTGATGGACGCCGGCGGCTTCGCGCTGAGGACCGGACATCACTGCGCCCAACCGCTGCTCGCCGCGCTCGGCGTCGCGGCGACCATCCGGGCGTCGTTCTGGATCCACAACACGTCTGCAGAAGCCGATTCCTTCATCGCCCACCTGTCAGACATCATCGAGAGGTTCGCCTGACCGTCGTCCGGGTGTGGAATCGACTGATCTTGGAGAGCGCATGTTGATGATGAGCAGCGGAGAGAGGTGATCTAATGTCTGACGTCGAGGCGGTCCGAGAAGCGGTCCGGGAGGTCGAGGACCCGGAACTCGAGTTGAGTCTGGTCGGACTCGGTCTGGTCTACGACATCAGACTCGAACAGCGAGAAATCCCCGATGAAGGTCAGCATTGTGAGATCGACCTGACGCTGACATCACCCGGATGTCCGGTGGCGCCCGAGATCATGGCAGCCGTCCATCTGGCCGCCCTGTCGGTCGAGGGAGTCGAGAGCGTTCACATCAATCTGGTCTGGAATCCGCACTGGGACGCCCGCATCCACGCCGATGAGGAGACTCGCTTCGAGATGGGCATCTTCGACTGAAAGACCCCCGACCTACTGACCCGCCTTTTCACCTATGGCCTCGGCAGACCTGCCGCTCGGTGACATACGACCTCCAACGACTGCATCTCATGATCGCGTCGAGATGACCTGTGCTGACCGACGGTGAACCGGTTCAGTCGGCGCTGCGCATCTCCGCCGTGCGAACGGTGTTGCTCATCAGCATCGCGATGGTCATCGGTCCCACCCCGCCTGGGACCGGCGTCATCGCGGACGCCACCTCGAAGGCGGTCGCCTCGACATCGCCGACCAGCCGATAGCCGCGTGTCGTGCCGGGGTCGTCGACCCGATTGACACCGACATCGATGACCACGGCGCCCGGTCTCACCCAGTCGGCGGCGACCAGCCCGGCGCTGCCGACGGCGGCCACCAGGATGTCCGCCTGACGGCAGAGGGCGGCCAGTTCTCGGCTCCGCGAGTGGGCGATGGTCACCGTCGCATCGACGCCCTTCTGAGCCAGCAGCAGGGAGAGCGGCATGCCCACTATCCTGGAGCGGCCGACGATGACCGCCCTGGCGCCCGACACCTCGACGCCGGACCAGTCGAGCAGCCGCATGACGCCGGCCGGCGTGCATGGCAGCAGGCCGGAGGTGTCGCCTTGGACGAGCCGGCCGAGATTGGCTGCGTGGAACCCATCGACGTCCTTGGCCGGCGATATCAGGTCGGTGATCGCCACCTCGTCCATGCCGGCCGGCAGCGGCGACTGGACGAGGATGCCGTCGATCGAATCGTCGGCATTCAGTCGCCGAACGGTGCTGACGACCTCGTCGAACGACGCGGTCGAAGCCATGTCGATTCTCGTCGATTCGATTGCCAACCGCTCGCAGGCGCGCTGCTTGGCGCCGACATAGACCCGACTAGCGGGATCCTCCCCGACGATCACCACCGCGAGATGCGGCGATCGACCGCTGGCGGCGAGCGCCGTGATGCGCTGCTTCAAGCCGACCTCGATGTCGGCCGCGCACGCCTTGCCGTCGATGATCTCAGCGGTCATTCGTAACACCTCGCGCACCGACGCCGTTCTCTTCACCGTTGGGGCGCCGAACGACGGCTGAACTGGAGGCATGCAGGGAGGTCGGAGGGAGCGGGAAAGATGGGGGGAGATAGGGAACCCGTCAAGTGCAGAGGTGACATGCATCGGCACCGGTGAGCGGGTGGTTGAGCAGAGATCCTCGTTCTCGCCCGACTACATCTCGGCGCGACAGCGGTTCATCGACGCGGCCGAACAGGCCGGTACGACCATCACGACCCTGCCACTCTCGACCCGCGGCCCGTACGACGAGAGATTGTCCGTCGACATCGCCTACCACGGCGCTGCCATGCCGAGACGGCTGCTGCTGCACACCAGCGGCACGCACGGCGTCGAAGGATTCCCCGGCAGCGCGGTGCAACTCGAATTGCTGAATGCGCTGCATGCGCCCGGCATCGACCTTCCAGACGACACGGGATTGCTGTTGGTGCACGCGGTCAATCCGTGGGGCTTCGCATGGCTGAGGCGGGTCAACGAGGACAACACCGACCTGAATCGGAACTTCCTGCCGCCGGGTGATTCGTACGACGGTGAACCGAAGAGGTATCACGAAGTCGACCGACTGCTCAATCCACCGACCCACCTCACACCTCTCGACCTGTTCCTTCCAAAGGCTCTCTGGACCATCCTCAGGATGGGCTTCAACACGGCCAAGCAGACCATCGCCGAGGGTCAGTACGAACGCCCGAAGGCGATGCAGTTCGGCGGTGCGGCGCTGTGCGAGGCGCCGCGGCTGCTGCTCGATCATCTGGCAGCGGTGTTGGAGCCTGTGCAACGCTGCGTGTTCATCGATCTGCACACCGGACTCGGGCCGTTCGGCGTCGACTCGCTGCTGGTCTCGGCCGAGCAGGACGAAGCCGGCCTCGCTGCCCTCATCACTCGCTATGGTCCGCGGATCCAGCCGCTCGATGCGCAGGCCGGCGTCGCCTACCGGATTCGCGGCGGCATGCAGGCCGGCATCGCCGCCCGTTGGCCGGACATAGACTGGACGCCTATCACGCAGGAGTTCGGCACCGTCAAGCCTCTCGCCGTGCTGAAGTCGCTGCGGGCCGAGAACCGGATGACCCAGTGGTCCGGCCTGAGCGAGCAGGAGAGGCAATACTCGGTCGAGCGACGACGACTGGTCGAGGTGTTCAGTCCGCCGTCCGAGAAGTGGCGCACGATGATCCTAGAACGCGGCCGAGCGCTGATCGACGACGGCCTCGCCGACCTCCTCGCCACCTGATCAGACTCGGCCGGCTCTGCCAGAGAACGGGAGTGGTTGAGGCGAGTGCCACCTGAGAACGATAGTGACCGACAAAGGGTTGATTCGCCCTATTCGACTGCATTCGGCGATGCGCCGCAGGCTATCAGCGATTCTGCTGGCGATCGTCCTGGTGACAGCTGGCTGCCTCGCGGCGACCAGCGAGGTGACGCTGGATCCACTCGCCGACTCGGACGGGGACGGTCTGCTGGACGATTGGGAGGAGGAGAACGGGTTGGATCCTCTGAATGGATCGGATGCCATAGAATGCATGGGAAATGTGACGTACTGCATGCGCACCTACGACGACTTCACTTTCGCCGAGACCCACAACTCGTTCGCCACGGAAGAGGACGGAATCCACTACCCTGCATCGAATCATGACACCGGACTGGCGGCTCAATGGGAAGGCGGAATACGGTCCTTCATGCTCGATGTCCATCACAGATCGAGCTTTCAGACCGGGTCCGACGACCTCGCGTTCTGTCACGGCGATTCGAACGGCATCATTCACCCCTGCTCCTATGGTGAGGTGGATGCCTTCGATTGGCTCGACGACCTGCGGATGCTGATGGATGATAATCCTCTTGAGATCGTCACTCTGTTGCTGGAGAACTATGTGCCATCCGACCACCTCGAACACCTCTTCACCGAAACCTCACTGCTGAATCGTACATGGATCCACAGTACCGACGATGTCTGGCCGACCCTTGGCGAGATGGTGCTGGCCGAGCGGACACTGGTGATCTTCACGGATTCCGGTGACGGTCCCGAGTGGCCATGGCTGCATCACGCCTGGACTCACAGTTGGGACACACCGTACGGCGAGAGTAATCAGGACGAGATGTCCTGCGAGGTCGGGCGGGGCGACGGTGATCAGCCGGTCTGGCATCTGAACAACTGGCTGAGCAATGCGGCGGGGCTTTCCGACCCGCAGCGGGCCGAGCAGGTGAACGACCACGAGACGCTGCTGCAGCGGGCGCTAGACTGCTGGACCGAAGTCGACGACCGCCCGACCTTCATCGCTGTCGATTGGTGGGAGGATGGCGATGTCGTCGGCGTCGTCGAAGCACTCAACGGCATGACCTCAGCCGAACCCTCCAACCCCACCTGACTCCACACACTCGAGATCCATACCGAGTCCATCTGCCTGTACGGACGTGAGAGAACAACAGGCTGTTCCCCAGACCTGCCGCTCAATCCCACAATCCACCTCACTCGCTGATCCATGGGGGTTCGCCTTCGTTCGGTCATTACAGACATTCACCCGAGCGAGCCGATTGCAGAGAAGCCACCAGATGATCATCGATTCGACCGAAGAAAGCCCTCTCATCCGGAGGGGTGACCGAATCCAATAGGTCAACGAAGAGAGCCTGCGAGGGGATTTGAACCCCCGACCGCCGGATTACAAATCCGGTGCACTACCAGCTGTGCTACACAGGCGCAGCCCGGCGACCTGCCGGACCGCCTTCAATCCGCCGACACGATTTGATGGGCTGAAACGGGCTGTAATTGGTGGTGCGTGTGTTTGAAGGCGGATGACCTGTACCTCCGCCGCCATGGACGGCGCGCTGGCTGGCGCGGCCGAGTGGACGCTGCTGCCAGCGCACGCTCGTCGTAAGCGTGGCAACGATGTCATCTTCGACTGGCTGTCGCGTTGTCAGGCGGCTTGTGACGCGGGGAAGGACGTCGTGAACGGTACCATCGGAGCACTGCTGGAGGATGACGGCTCGCTGTCGATCAATCCGGCGGTGACGGCAGCCATCCACGACGCCGCCGACATCGACCGGTCCGCCTATTCGCCGTTGCGCGGCCTGACCGCCTATCGGATAGTCGCTCGCAGCCAGGCCATCGGGGGACGGCTCGACGAGGTCCGATCCGCCGGCCTCGCGACCAAGGCGATCGCCTCGCCGGGTGGCTGCGGCGCGCTCTACATGACGGCTCGTAACCTCGCGGACCCCGGTGATTCGATGCTGCTGCGTTCGATTCACTGGGGTCCATACAGGACGATCATCGAAGAGTGCGGCCTGAAGGTGGCTGAATGGCCACTCACCACCCAGGAGGATGGTGGAAGCAGTCCCCACAACATAATCGACGACATCGCGCTGCGAATCGCGCTGCGTCGACTCGCCTCTTCACAGCGAAGGGTGCTCGGCTGGATCAATGACCCGGCCCACAATCCGACCGGACTGTCGCTCGACGCAGCCGGCCGTCGACTGGTCCTCGACGCATGGCTGGAGGCGGCCCGGCACGCCCCCGACATCGGCTTCTCGCTTGTCCTCGACACCGCCTACGCGGCGTTCGCCGGCGAGCAGCACGGCTGGACCGACACGATTCTGGAACGGGCTGCCGACTGGCCTCGCAACCTGTTCCTCTGCTGGGCTTTCTCGGCCTCTAAGAGCCACACGATGTACGGCCTCCGCTGCGGTGCTCTGGTCATGCTGCATCCAGAATCGACCTTCCTGGAGCGGATGATGGAGGTCTGTCTGCACACCGGTCGCGGCACCTGGTCGGGCACACCACGACTGCCGCAGGCGGCGCTGGTCGCGATTCATGGCGAGCCCGAGCGGCAGACGGACTGGAGGACCGAACTGGAGCGCATGCGCGACATGCTGGCCGACCGGAGAGCAGTGTTCATCGACTCGATCGAGGCGGCTGGAGTACCGCTGTTACCGACCATGGATGGATACTTCGCGTTCCTGCCGGACCCAGAACCCGTCGAGATCTGCGAGGAGTTGGCGAAGAATGGCGTCTATCTGGTGCCGCTGCAAGGCGGTGTGCGCATCGGCATCTGCTCGATACCGACCGGGCAGATAGAGCGGGCCGCGAATGCCATATCGAGCGCATGGAACCTGCTGCGGAGCAGCCGACAGGAGCATGTCCAGGGGTGAGTCGATGCGCCATCTTCGCGCCAACATGCTCCTCACGGCATGGATCTGCATCGTGCTGGGCAGCGGCCTGACGCTCGGCAGCAGCGACCCGATAGCGCTGTCGATCGGCCTGCCCGTCGGCCTCGCCGGCGTCGTGCTGCTGATCCTCGGTCTTCGTTCGCCGCCCGAGCAGCGCGTCGATGCGGCGGCGCTGCGGAACTGGGCGCCCGACGAGGTGCCGATGCGAGATGCTGGGAGGGTCATGTATCGCATCGACACGACGCTCGACGAGCCGATCCGCACCAGCATCCTTTGTGGCCGCTGTGGCAAATTGACCTGGCGGGACGGCCGCAAGCCGGCTGCCTTCACCTGCGGCCACTGCGACACGGAACTCTGGGACGAGCCGGAAGAGGAGTGAGCGGTGGAATCAGGGGGCGGAGTTGTCAAGACGGGATGGCTCCTGCTCGCAACCGATGAGCGGTCTGTCGAACAACGCACGGCGGATGCTTCTCGCCATGCGAACCGGCGGCCAGACGGAATTCGATCTCACCGATCTTCTCGCAGCCTGCGACTGGAATGATCAGGCGCATGTCGCCGGCGCCGGTCTCGAACTGGCGGAGGCTGGTCTTGTCGACATCGAGGTCGAGGAATCCCAGACCGTGACATTGGGGTCTGAGGGAGAGACAGCGGCTGAATCCGGTCTGTTGGAAGCGCGCCTATGGTGGTGGTTGACCGAGCAGGATGAGAGCCTGCGTCGGATCGCCGACCTGAACGCTTCCAGCTTCGAGAAGTCGGAGACCGGGCCCGGCATCGGACTGCTGAAGAAACTCGGCGTCGGCCTGGAGCGTGGCGCCTTCGTCATCCCCGATGACGCCTCGCCGATAACAGACACCATCGCCGCCCGCACCGCTATCATCGAAGCCATCGCCGCAGCGAGCACGGGCTCCGACGGCGACGGCGCCGATGCGGCCGGCCTCGACGCAGACCTGCTCGACCACTTTCGCGGCCGCAAGGGCCTGATCTTCTTCGAGAGCAGCAGCCGACGCTCCTGGACGCTCACCCGAGCAGGTCGCGCCGTGCCGGAATCCGAACTGACAGAAGATGTCCTGATAGGCGAGATCACACCCGAACTGCTGCAGGGTGACGACTGGCGAACCGCGCGCTTCAAACCGTACGACGTCGATCTCGAGGCGCCGACGCCGCCCGGCGGTCGGCCGCACCCGATGCGCTCGCTCATCGAGCGCATCCGCTCGATATTCCTTGAGATGGGCTTCAGCGAGGTCGAGGGCGACTTCGTCCAGAGCGCCGGCTGGAACATGGATGCGCTGTTCACACCGCAATTGCATCCCGCGAGATCGATGCAGGACACCTTCTACCTTGACGAACCCGCAAGAATCCCCATCGATGACCAATCGCTCGACACCTGGGCTGACGTGCACGAGCATGGCGGAGACACCGGCAGCAGGGGTTGGGGAGGGAAATTCGACAGAGAGGAGGCTCAGAGGGGGTTGCTGCGCACCCACACCACGGTGAACACGGTTCGACACCTGCACGAGAACCCCGGCGTCGCGTGTCGCGTCTTCGGAATAGGACGCGTCTTCCGTCAGGAGGCGATCGACAAATCGCATCTACCGGAGTTCCATCAGATCGAGGGGATCATCCACGAGCCGACGGCGAATCTGCCGATGCTGGTGACCACGCTGAAGACCTTCTATGCCAAGATGGGCTACCCCGACGTCCGCGTCCGTCCCGCCTACTTCCCCTACACCGAACCCTCGCTCGAAGTCGAAGTGAAATGGCGTGGTGAGTGGCTGGAACTCGGTGGTGCTGGAATCTTCCGTCCCGAGGTGACCGAGCCGCTCGGCTGCGAATGGCCTGTCTGCGCCTGGGGGATGGGGCTGGAGCGGTTGGCGATGCTGGTGCTCGGGCTCGACGACATCCGCGAGTTGTACCAGCCCGACCTCGCGCGGCTGCGTGACATGCCGCTGCTCTGAGCCGACCGCTCCTGCCACTGCACCCTGCGACCAGCGGCGACCAGGAATGGGGTGGCTGCGGTTCTGGCTCCTGAACTCCGAACCCCTTCGGTGACGATTTGTCACTGTTCGCGAGCGATCAGACCCACCCGAGCGACCACCAGCAGGCAGGCGAAGACGATCACCGATACGACGGCTGAAGGCAGTGTTCGCTGACTGTCCGATGAGCCGCTCGTTTCGTCCGCTTCGCCGTCCGCCCCGGTGCCGTGATGGTCGTCGTCATGAGAGTGACCGGCGGGAATGGAATCGTCGTCCGCTGGATCGATCGAGTGTGAATGACCGTCGATGTCAATGTTCAATTCGAACAGCACGATCCCGTTCTCCACCACCTCGACGAGATGGTCGCCGACGCTCCAGTTCGCCGCATCCAGTCGAATCTCGCAGTGTCCGTCGGCCACCGCTTCGCAGCCATCATCAGCCGACCCATTGGTCTGCCCATCACCATCCACATCGATCCGAATGGTCCGGTTGGAATCTGCCACGTTGTTGAACTGGACCGTCTGGTTCAACTCAGCCGAGAACTGTGTCGGCTCGACTCGTGACTCGCGGATGATGACCCAGTAGGTCTCGCCACCATCCGCTGCCACCGGTGCTGCCAGCAGAATGAGCAAGAGGCTGCCCAGCAGCAGAGACTCGACCGGCGTTCCTGATCTGCCACCCATCGACATCAGAGCACCCCGCGGATCACTGCCAGAGCGGCGGATAGTCGAATCGGGTGTCGCGGTCCTCGTCGAACTGGACGACATAGATGCCGCTGACCATCTCCGAGATGTATACGAAGCCGCGTGGGTCATACTGCAGCCCCCAGTCGAACGGGATCCGGCACGACGCCCAGCAGTCCGCCATGTCGTATTCCAGTTCGGCGGTGGCGTTCTCGATCCAGTACGGACCCGACGGCAGAAAGTAGCCGAGCGTCCTCGTCTCTGCCAACTCCTCGATCGCCTGCCAGCCCTCCTCGGGCTTCGCGACTCCGTCCTTCCATACGATGTCCTCCCAGACATGGCCGTGGTCGGTCAGCCAGGTGCCGGCGTGGTAGTGGGCCCAGTAGACATGGCCGTCGGTGCCGGTGTCACCGTTGTGCGGACTGTAGATGTAGCCGCCTGGAATGTAGTGCTGCGGATGCTTGCTGCCGTTCTCCAGCGTACCTTCACCGGGCAGCCGCCACTTGCTGACCAAGAACGGCTCGGCCGGATCGGTCGTGTCGATGGTCCAGATGTATCCGGTGTGATTGTCGTTCGAGCCGTATTCCGGCGCGATGATGGTGTAATGACGCCAATTGACGCCGTAGGTCGCATCGTCAGGGCCGCTGCCGCAGGTGGTCGGCCACGCCGATACGGGATCGTACTCGGAGATGCCGTTGCAGACGAGGTGGTCGAAAGGCACGGCGTAGTGGATGTTGTCGTTGCCCTGTGCTGAGTCGAGCCATTCATTGGCCGACATGCCAGCATGACCGCCTCCATCCGGTCCGTACCACCCATCATCGGCGGTAGGACAGCCGAGCCAGCGGCCGACCTCGTAGTCCTGCGGCCACGAAAAACCCTCGGGGTCTGGCACATCGGGCGGGTTCGACACATCGACGATGCGCAGTCCGGCACCCCAGTACGAGATGATCAGCAGTTTCTGTCCGGTCTTCGGATGCTCGAAGTAGACGTTGTCATGATTGAACACCGTGCCGCCACAGGTCGTTTCGGGCTCCGGTGAATAGCCGCCCCAGCGGACGATCTCACGGCTCTGGTTCTGCTGCTCGTCGGTCTGCGTCGGCAGCCACGATTCGAAGCCCAGCGGGACATAGAATATCTGGGTGCCTTTGTAGAATGTGCCGCTGCCCCCTTCGATGCTCTCCGGATACGGGTCGGCGCCGAACAGGAACAAGTGACATTCCTCCTGAGCCCAGACGGGATTGGCTGGCTGCCAGTCGCAATAGACATGCACGTCCTGATTGTGGAATCCGGCCGGCGGATTGTTCCACTCTGCGACCTTGATCGGCTCGCTCTTGTCGCCTACGTAGATGACATCGAGGCGGTTCAGACCGCTGTTCGCGTCGTCGTCGTTCGGTATCGGGTCCAACTCGCTGTTCGTCAACTCGTGGTTGATCAGCACCCAGTTGTTGTCGGGTGTCACCTTGATGTCGATGATACGAGCCACCTCGGCGTAGTAGGTCGACAGCAGCGTGATGTTGTTGGGCTTAGAGATGTCAAGAATCTCGAATTGGTTGTACGATGAGACATATGCGTAGCATCCGCCGCTGCCATCGGCGTACACCTCGCAGTCATCCATGAAGTTGCCCTCGATGGAGATCTCCGAGTTGTCGCCTGGCGTCGGTGCGGCGTTCTTGTAGGCCGCTTCGCAAGGTCGGCCGGCCGTGTTGTCGAGTTCGGCCGGCGGCTTCACTTCACCATCGCAGTTGAGATTGTGGTAGTCTATCAAGCGGGCGTTCGGCGTCTTCAGCATATGCTGCATGATGTCCGAGTGGCTGTGATTCTCATCCTCGATCTCGGTCACCGGATCGACCCACTGCCACTCCTCCTCGACGACCATCTCGTCGTCGTTGCCGAAACAGCCGGCGAGTGGAGCGGCGGCCATGATGATGCAGAGCAGCAGGGCGCGTGACTCGACGCAAGAGAACAGCATCACTCACACCTCCGGTGTGCCGCGCCACCCTCATCCTCCTGTTGAAGCCTTCTCCACCATGGCCTCCTACCGGGTGGAGGCGATTCGACAGACGCAAGAGTTCGGTAGGCCGTTCCTTCGTCCGACCGCCCGGTCCACCCGGACACCATCCTCACTACCAGAACCACCCCGCTCACCCTCGTTCAGGCCCCACAGACATTTACCAGAGCGAACGAAACGAGTTGGGATCATCCGCCTCGATTCTTGAGTGAGGTAAGGGACCCACTCCATTCGTGACCTAGGGGTCAGAGCGTGGTGTAGGGCTTGTCGATGTCCAGCTGAACGATGTACAGACCGGTGGTGATGCAGGAGAGATACGTGTAGCCCTCATGGTACTCGGCCGCCCAGAGGAACGGCGTCCAGCCGAAGTCGTAGTACTGCGAATCGAGCGGCTCGCCGTCGTCGCCGTGAGGCAGGTGGTAGCCGACCGACGCATCGAGATTCACTTCGGTCGAATTCAGGCTGCCTTTCACGTTGGCGGCGATCAGCGTCTCGATGTCGATGACCCATAATCCGGCGTGGTAATGGGAGAGGTAGATGCGACCGTCCCAGGCGCCGCCGTGACTCCGGTCGGGCATGCCGGGCAGTCCGGTCTGGAAGATCTGCGTGTCGGCGTTGTGCGGACTGAACAGCAGCCACTCCTCGCCGCCGGGTATGAAGTGCTGGTCGGCGAACGGATTCTCCCAGCCGTAGATCAGTTCCGGCTCGAACCGCACCTGTCCGTTAACCTCCTCGTACTCGGTCGTGTCGAGCAGGTACACCATGCCGGTGCCGACCGTCGTCTCCAGCACCTCGGTGGCCAGCAGCGTCAGATGGCGCTTGCCAGCCTTGTAGCCGAGGTGGCTCGCATCGACCATGTCGTCGATCGGCTCCGCGTAATGGATGTAGGAGGCGCGGCCGCCATTCGCGTTGCTGGTGCAGCTGCAGTCGATCTCGCCGTCGCCGTCGAGGTCGGCGAAGCCCATCCACAGGCCGACCTCTGGGGCGCGCCAGTTGCATGTGAGGGGGGTGTGGCTGTAGCAGGGCCCAGCGAAGGTGAGGTAACGGGTCAGGTCAGAGGGGTGTGGAACGTCTGTGACGTCGAAGATCCTGAGGCCCGCTTCCCAGTAGGCGCCGTAGATGTAGGTGTGGCCGTAGCGCGGGTCATTAGCATCCTCGCCAGGCCAGGTCTGGACGGTCATGTCATGGATGTAGATCCATCCCCCCAGGGTGGTCTCCCACGACACTTCAGCCTCTCCCACCTTGACGATTCGCGGCAGGTCGCCGTAACCGGCGAAGTTGAGATGCGCGATGGTGATGCCACCGCAGGCATCACCCTGTCCGACGTCGCATTCCTCGTAATCCGGATTGGCGACGAAGATGTACCACTCGCCATCGATCATGTGCGTGTACAGGTTGTGGGGTCCAGAGGGGTGGTCGCTGTCGTACCAGCTGTCGACGTACTGAGGGTCCTGCTTGTCGGTGACGTCGACCAACGTGACGCTGACCTGAGCCGGGTCACCCCACTCGCCGACGTTCGGGTCGGCGCTGCCGGCGTCGACCCGTTGGTTCTGGATGATGACATACTCCCTGCCATTGTATTCGAGGTACTTGACATCGAGGACCTGCGTGTACGGGTCGATGTACTTGGCCGTGACTGTGGTGTTGGTCGGGTCGGTCACATCGACGATGTGCATCTCCTTCCAGCCGGCGATGTAGGCGTAGCGCCGACCATCCGGACTGTCGGCGATCTGGATCTCGGCGTTGCCCGGCTCGGTTAGAGGGTCGAACGAGACGTTGGCGATGTTCGGCGTCGTCATGTCGTGCTGGGTGGCGTTCCGATGGTCGTGCTCCTCGTCCTGCATCAGAGGGTCGAGCATCACGAAGCCGGCGTCGCTCGATGCGGCGCCGCCGCCGAGCAGGATGAATCCGATGCCCGAGATGACGCTGACGGTGGCCAGCAGTCCGACGACCGCGAGTGCTACCGTCCGCCGGGTAGCTGCGTCCATCTCCTCCAGCACCACACTCACCTCGTCGTGACTCCAGCGCTTCCGAGACCGGCTTTCGAAGCGTTCGCGGTTCGGCCCACCCTGCCGGTGATGTTGAAGCCATCGGGTCGCTGCGGAGCGGCTGATGAAGCCGCCACTCTGGTCGGGTCCACCTTTCTGGCTGAGCATCCTGCTCTGTATCGGGCTGACTTCCGCTATGCTGGTGATGCCGTCAGCATCGGCCCATGACGCATC
>CAUZSY010000017.1:0-17159 GCA_963582725.1 Candidatus Thalassarchaeaceae archaeon | reverse complement strand
AAGCCCATCCCCCAGTGCTACTCCTCCTCGGAGCGAGCGCATCGAGCACCCTCTTCAAACCAACGCCGTCCGCATTCATCCCGCAGCCGTGTTCGCTGCCATCGAATGGAATGGTGCAGGACCGGGCCGCGGCGTCGAGCATGGCGGGAAGACCACGGCACGGTCGAGACCGCGTCGGAACGAGCCGGTTCTGGCGACCCGGATGCCGATTCGTGGAAACGGATTCGGAGGAGTGCACCGCAAGAGTTAGCCACGGCTAACATTGATATGACCCTCACCTGACGAGCCCGTCAATGGCGTATGTGACGGCGTCGTCGACCACCGTCTCACGGCGCTTCGCGAACGGGTGGTCGACTTGAATATGGAATGGATGAAACAGAGCAATAACGCTCTGATCATCGTCATCATCCTGCTTCTCGGCCTGACCATCGCGGCACCGACCAGTCTGCTGCCGGAGGAGGTCTCTCTCGATGGTCGGACTGCAATCGGACATATCGAAGCGCACTCGGAACCGCAGTTGGCCTGCCAGACTGACGATTCACCGGTCAAGCACTTCTCGATGACCGCCAGAGCGGTCGAATGGGAGTTCACCCTCGGTGGCTCGGTCGACGCCTGGACCTTCGACGGGGCCGTCCCCGGTCCGCTGCTGTGCGTCAACACGGGCGATGAGATCGAGGTGACGCTGACCAACCTGCTCGACGTCGCCGCATCTTTCCACGTCCACCTGCCGGCCAAGGAAGGGGTCGAGAACCCGCAGCAGGTGGCTCCCGGCGAGGCCGGCGTGTTCGCTTTCGTCGCGAATGAATCGGGCACTTATCTCTACCACGACCTGGCGAACGGCAACGAGGGAACGGGCAGAGGGCTGCACGGTGCGCTGATAGTTCGAGACGGACCGCCGCAGGTCGACCACGAGATCGTGGTGATTCTCGGCGAATACCAGCCTGACTACCACCCCGGCACCTATGCTGCCACGATCAACGGCTTCGCCTTCCCGTATCTGCCGATGTGGAACTTCGAGGAGGGTGAGCGGGTGCAGGTGCATCTGCTGAACGTCGGACCCTCCGAGGAGCACACCTTCCATGTGCACGGGCATCGATGGGTCGACGCTGACGCGGGTCGTCCGATCGACAACAAGTTCCTGAGCCCGCATCCGGCGGTGCATCATCCTGAAACCACTCGACCCGAGGGCTTCGTGCCGCTGGCGAGCGCCTTGGCGGATGATGTCACGGTGTTCACCTTCGATGCGAACTCTGTCGGCGAATGGATGTACCACTGCCACATCTACGACCACATCAACGCCGGCATGATGGGCCATCTGATGGTTGAGGAGGCGTGATCTTGGAGGAGAGAGCGGAGGAGAGAGCGATGGCCTTCCAGGGCTCCGCATCGACCATTCTGTTCGTAGCGCTGGTGCTGTTCGAACTGCTCACCCCATCCATCCTCCTCGACCTCGGCACGACCCGGTCGACCGAAGCCGAGCGACTGGGTCACACCGGCCCGCACGACAGCCCCGAGATGCTGTGCGACCTGCCACCGGGCAACGACGTGCGTCGCTACGAACTGGTGGCGCAGGCGGCCGAGTGGCAGATCGCCGAAGGTCACATGATATCGACATGGACGTTCAACGGATCGGTCCCAGGTCCGACCATCTGCGCCCGGGTCGGCGACACGCTGGAGGTCACACTGACCAATCGACTCTCGACCATCGCGTCGTTCCACGCCCACGGTCTCGCCTTCGACAGTGACAGCGACGGCACTTTCCTGTCGGACTCCTTCGTGGCGCCCGGCGGCAGCAGGACCTACTTCTTCGAGGCGTTGCCCGACTCTGTCGGCACCTGGGCGTACCACGACAGCGTCGCCGAACTCGACGAGGAGCCGTTCGTCAAGGGACTGATGATCCCCGAGAGCGGCGAGGGCATCGAGCGCGGCATGTACGGTGCCATCATAGTGGTCGACGGTACCGAGGAGCCGGTCGATCACGAGGTGCTGCTGTTCCTCGGCGATGTCGGTCCGGAGGTGACTCGCAAGGGCACCTTTCAGGTGATCAACGGGCGAGCCGCTCCGCTGACCCCCGAGATCACCTTGGTCGAGGCAGAGCGGGTTCGCTTCCGGATCATCAACGCCGGACCGAACGCTGCTCACGATTTCTACATCAGCGGACATGTGCTGGAGAACGCGCACAACGCCGAGGTGGTGAACGGCACCACCTCGATCGAGGAACTATGGTCGGTGTCGCTCGGTTCGTTGACCTTCGGAGACTGGTTGATGACGGCTGGGCCGGCCGGCGATTACGACTACTCGTGCAGCGTCTCTGGCCATGCCGAATCCGGCATGCAGGGGCGGCTGACGGTGATCGAGGGGGAGTGATGAATGCTCGACATGCTGTGGTTGGCGATATTGCTGGGTCTCTATGTGGGGGTCATTCCGGTGTACATCGGAATGCTGCCCGTCGAGCGATTCCGCAGACTCGATGACAGGTGGATGGCCTTCCTCCTCTCGTTCACGGTGGGGGTGCTGCTCTTTCTTCTGATAGACCTCGGAGCCGAGGCGATGGAGGGGGCTGACGGCTTCATCGCAGCGATGCAGGTGGCCGACACGGCGACCGGCTCGATCCCGGCCCTCGATCAGGCCATATTCGATGTTCTCGGCATGTCGATGGCGCCGATGGCCGGCTATGCGATTCTGGTCGTCGGACTCGCGTTCGGCCTGCTCGGGCTGGTCTATGTGGATGGTCGGATCCGTCAGCGGACCGACACCTCCAGCGGCGAGAGCACGGCGTGGCTGATCGCCCTCGCCATCGGCCTGCACAACATGGGTGAGGGCCTGGCGGTCGGCATAACGGTCAGCGCCGGCGCGACGGCTCTCGCGACGTCGCTGATCATCGGATTCGCCTTGCACAACCTGTCTGAGGGAATCGCCGTCGTCGGACCGCTGGTCAGCGGTGCGAAGTTGCCGAGCACCAAGCGCCTGTTGGGCCTGGGTGCGGTGGCCGGCGGTCCGACCATCATCGGCGCCTTCATCGGCCTGACCTGGTTCGCCAACAGTCTGGCTATCCTTTTCTTCGCCATCGCCGCCGGCGCCGTTCTCTATGTCTGCGTCGAGGTGCTGACTGGACTTCGCAAGGACGGCGCTTCGATCGGTTCGTGGACGCTGCACGGCGGCGTCCTCGCCGGCATCCTGGTGATGTATGTCACCAGCCTGTTCGTGGCGCTCTGAACCTTCGACGCCTCGCCAGTGAGGCGTGTTCTGATCGGACTGATTGACCGTTCCAGCAACGCCGCTCTACGGCGCATGCGACTAGGGCCTGTTCAGTAGGTGCCGGGTGGAGGTGGTGCATCGAAGGTGTGCTGTCGCGGCATCATCCGCTGACTCGGAAGAGCATCGGTGACGATTCGACGAGTCCGCTGCAGGCGGTTGCGCCTCATCCACGAGCCGGTCACGGTCCGGGCTGCTCTCGATTCGAGCAGCACCGACGGCGAGTACGTCAGGGTGTCATCGACGATGACATCGGTGCCCCACGGGTTGTCGCCCCAAGGGTCGCGTCGTCCGCGGAGCGTACGGAGGACGAGTATCATCGAGAGGACGGTCGCCGCACTGGTCAGGCCTGCTAGGCTCAGGGTTACTGGATCCATGAATTCCCGACTTTTCATTCCTATTAACCGATTCCATCAGTTCGTGCGCTTCGTGCATCACCATCCATACCATCTCCGTCGTCAATATCACTCGACAGGAGAACAATTCACGTGGCATGTCGTAAGGTGAAGGCTACCACCGGATCACAGGTCAGGTGACCAGTCGCTCGGTCAGCAGATCACCCAGCATCTCGGACAGGGTCACGAGAACCGCCAGATCGGGGAAGTCGGCGGCGGCGCGGATCGAGATGGTAGTCTTGGCTTGGGTCCCGGAGTTCCTGATGCCGACGCCGACCTCGGCGCCGTCCAAGCGACCGCGAAGCAGCATCAGGCTGGTCTCGCCATCGATCGTGCTGCGCCGCCATCCATCCACCACACCCGTCTCTGCGAGCGCGTCGAGTACAATCCGCTCGGCCTCGTCTGCGATCTCGTTCCGCCCATCCCACAGGCTGCGTTCGGTGCCTTCGACGGATAGGCGGCGCTTCCAGCCCGCTTCGAACGGCGCCGGTGCCGCGTCGCCCGCCTCTGCCAGCGCGGCGCGGGCGCAGAGCACAGCGAGCAGCGTCGCAGCGCCGTCACCGACCAACGACCAGTGGTCCGACAGCATCGGATGCGGTGCTGGCAGCACTATGTGGCCGGAGTCCTCGCAGCCGATCACCTCCGGCATCGCTTCGCCCTGCAGGAGACGGCTGGCCGGGCGGTCATCACCGGCCGGGTCGGGCGTCAGCGCTTCGGCGAGCCAGCGATCGCCGACCGCGCATTCGATGAACCGAGGGGTGGGTTGGAATCGGTCGAGCGAGGTCGGCAGGGCGAGGTCCGCCTCGATGGTCGTCGCCAGCATCGGTGCCGTGCCAGCAGCCCTGGTGCCGCCATCCGTTCGTCCCTGCCATTCGGCCCGGGTCACATCGAGAGCGCGCAGCCAGTCGTCGGCCATCCGATCGCCGTCGACGACCGCGACTCCAGTCTCGGTCACCACGATGAGCAGACAGCGGTCGCCATCGCCGTCGAGCGCCGCGCCGACCAGCCGACCGACCGGCCATTCCGGTGCGCCGTCCGCCTTAGCGACCTCGTCGGCGATGGCGTCGAGCAGCGCGTGCTGCTCTTCGTTCGCGCCGGCCCGTGCGAGCAGATCGTCGAAGGTCCAGAGCGAAGTCGTTGAGAACTCTCCTGCGCCGCAGCCGGCGTTGATGTCGCGCGTCCGATCGGCGACCTCCCTCACCGGCACGCCGCGCCGCTGCAGGCCGGCCGCCAGCCAGTCGGTAGCCGCACCACCACTGGAATCCAGCAGCAATCCGCACGGCGCAAACACATCGCTCCAGTCGCGAGCCGTGAAGTCGACCCCGAATCGGGCTGAGAACATATCGAGTCGCTTGGCCAGCGTCGCCCGGTGGCCCGACATCGCTAGCATCTGGGAGGTCGGCCGGCAGAGGTCAGGATCTGGTTGCGAATCGTCACTGGCTGCCGCCAGCGCCCAGGCTCGAGCGGCGATTCTCGTCTCCATCGGCGGCAACGATTTGCGGCCATCAGCATCGAACAGCTTGACTCCCGAATCGGTCGCCGGGTTGTGACTCGCGGTGACCATCAGTCCAGCATCCGCGCCGTTGCCGAGCAGTCCGTCGTGCAGACCGGGTGTCGCCACTTCACCGCCGTGCGCGACTCTGACGCCGGCGAGATGCAAGCCTTCGGTCAGACCGGCGACGAGCATCGCGTTGCCCGGCCGGCGATCCCATCCTATGACGACTCGAACCTGACCGCCGGCGGCCGCCAGCCGCGCCATTGTCGGGCAGTCACGCAGTCCGTCGGCAGCCTCGCCGGCCGCCCGTAGTGCCACCAGCTCCTCACCGATCGCCTGACCTATCGTCCTGAACGCCCGGCCGTTCACCTCGCGCCTCTCTACCACCGCTCGCAGCGCTTCGAGATCGCTCGCCGCCGGCATCGTGACCCGACCACGGATGCCGTCGGTGCCGTGCAGCATCGGCGAGTCAGCGCCGTTCGGCTCGGCCCGCTTGGATGCAGATCGCCGTTCCTCCTCGACCAGGCAGACCCCTCCTCATTCGATGACCGAGCCCGCAGGATGAACCCCCGAGACGGTGGTGTTCGGGTGGACGGAGGCGTCTCTGCACAGGATGACACCCGGGTTGGTGACCGCGTTGCAGCCGATCTGGCAGCCGTCTCCGATGATCGCCCCGAATTTCCTGATGCCGCTGTCCTGCACCCCTCCCGCTAGCCCTCTGACGAGCACGTTCCGCCCGTCGTGGCGGAGGTTGCTGAGTTTGCAACCGGCGCCGAGATTGACCCCGCCACCGAGAATCGAATCGCCGACGTAGTTGAAATGCGGCGCCTTGGCGTTCGGCAGCAGCACCGAGTGCTTGACCTCAGTAGCGTGGCCGGCGACCGAGCCGGCGCACAGCCAAGTGAAGGGCCGGATATAGGCGCCGTGTCTGACGGTGGCGCCGCGGCCGATGAAGCACGGACCGATCAGCATCGCGCCCGCCTCGATGAAGGCGCCGTCGCGGACGATGACGGCACCGCCACTGTCGTCGACGATTACGCCTTCTGGTATCCGGCCGTCGCCGCGACCGGTCGCTTCGATGAGCGCTGTCAACTGGCTCATCAGGCCGGCTGGATTCGTTGGATCGAGGAATCTCCAGACAGCCTCGTTCGGATTGAAGGAGGGGACCTCGGAGCCGCTGACGAGACCCGGCCATAGAGCCGTCGGATGGATAGCCGAGATCGACACGCCGCCGTCGTTCATCACCACCTCGAGCGACCCATCGCGCTTCATGCTTTCACCCCGACGACTTCGCCGTTAGGATGTCATGCAGACGGGCGTGGCGCGGCGGCCAGCACATCGCTGCTGCAACCCTCGGCGAAGCGCTCGAAGTTATCGTTGAACATCCGGGCCAGCATGTTGGCAGCGGCATCGTATTCGTCACCGTCTCCCCAGGTGTTGCGAGGCTGCAGGATGTCGGCGGGAACCTCTGGCACCTCGATCGGCACCTCGAATCCGAACCTCTGGTCGGTGACGAACGCCACCTCGTCGAGCGAGCCGTCGAGGGCCGCGTTCAGCAGCGCCCGGGTCCATTTGATGCGGATGCGGTCGCTGGCGCCGGCGCCGCCCGCCACCCAGCCGGTGTTGAGCAGCCAGCAGGCCGCGCCGTGCTGCTCTACCTTCTCGCTCAGCAGGTCGGCGTAGACCGACGGATGCATCGGCATGAACGGTGCGCCGAAGCAGGCCGAGAAGGTCACCTCCGGCTCGGTCACGCCTATCTCGGTGCCAGCGACCTTAGCGGTGTAGCCCGAGATGAAGTGGTAGGCGGCCTGGCTGGCAGAGAGGCGGGACAGCGGCGGCAGAACGCCATAGGCGTCACAGGTCAGGAAGACGATGTTGTCCGGGTGGCCGGCCATGCCGGAAGGGACGCGATTCTCGATGAATTCCAATGGATACGAGCCGCGCGTGTTCTCGGTGATGCTGCCGTTATCGAAGTCGGGCACCCCGTCGGCGTCGAGCACTACGTTCTCCAGGATGCTGCCCGGCATCCTGCTGGTCTGGAATATCTCCGGCTCGTCTTCGGCCGAGAGCCGGATCATCTTGGCGTAGCAGCCGCCTTCGAAGTTGAACACGCCAGCCTCTGACCAGCCGTGCTCGTCATCGCCGATGAGTGGCCGTCGTGGATCGGCGGAGAGGGTGGTCTTTCCGGTGCCGGACAGTCCGAAGAACACCGCCGTGTCATCGTCGGCGCTGATGTTCGCCGAGCAGTGCATAGGCAGGTGACCGCGCAGAGGCAGTCGGTGGTTCATTACCGAGAATATCGCCTTCTTTATCTCGCCCGCGTACTCACTGCCGCAGATCACCACCGTCCGCTCGGTGAACGAGATGCAGACAGCGACATCGCTGCCTTGACGCACCCCGTCGGCGGCGCCGTCGAGTTTCAGGAACGGCGCGTGCAGAAGGGTGAACTCGGGTTCGTGCAGGGCTATCTCCTCCGGCGACAGTCGAAGGAACATGTTGCGAGCGAACGAAGCGTGCCAAGGACTCTCGCTGATCAGGCGGATCGGCATCCGCAGGGCCGGGTCGGCGCCGACCGCCAGATCCTGGACATGGAGTTCGTCTCTCGATTCGAGATGTCGAATCGCCTTGTCCCGCAGTGCTGCGAAGGTCTCCGGCGTCATTCGGACGTTCACGTCGCCCCACCAGACATCGTCGGTCATGTAGCCTTCATCGACGATGTATCTATCGTTCGGCGAACGGCCGGTCCGATCACCGGTCAGGACGAGCAGCACGCCGTGCGCCGTCATCGTCGCCTCGCCCCTCTCGACCGCCATCTCATGCAGAGCCCGCCATTCGAGGTTCCAATGCTCAACACCGTCGAAATCGAGGCCGTGGCCGGCTATTCCAACAGATTCCCCGCAACCGGCAGTACCGAGGGCGGGCAGCGCCATGAAGCCGGCCGGACCGAATGACCCATTCAAGCGTTCCGGGATGCCTCAACCAGACCGGCGACATCCGCCCGCGACGCCTCCAGAACGACCACGGCGCCACTTCAGGCGGAAACGATGGCAGTCGAATCGCCGAACCAGCGCTCCTGCGAGCGGGAGCATTGATGCGGACCCGTGCACCGAGGCGAGAGCGATGACCGGTTCGGATGGCGATGACCGTTTCCTCGAGGAGCGCGCCTTCAGGATCGGTGGCAGTATAGATCTAGGCGACCTGATCGAGGGTGCCAAGGAGAGTCTGTCGGAAGGCGAGAGGGCGGTTACGGAACGAGCCGCGGAGACGGAGAAGGGGGCCGAAACTGCGGTTACGGGACAGGCTGATGATGTGGCTGCAGGGCAGGCTGACGAGGCGGCCGGAGGGACGCCGGGAGCGGTCGACGAGGACATCGCTATCGGCGCACTCTACGATCCGTTCGCAGAGGATGACGGGACCGGCCCGGGCGCGATATCCATCCATGGTTCGGTCACCGAGGCGCCCGAAAAGGACGCAGTCTCACGGATGGCCGTCGAGGGTGAGCAGAGACTCCACTGGGGCCTGATGGCGGCGATGATCACGGTCTACAGCATGATCAGCCTCGTCGTCGGTCTGGCGCTGCCGGCCCCCGTCGCCCTAATCGGACTGGTCGGCCTGGCGGCGTTGGGATTCACTCTCGGTGAGCGCTGGGTGCCGGCCTCGCGGATGCACAACCTCGGCATCGTCTGGGTCATCATCGCGATGAAGATCCTGTACGGACTGGCCATCGAGTTGCACAGCTGGCAACTGTTCGGCATCTTTCCACTGTCGACCGAGGCTCTCGGCGCGACCCTTTTGCTGCTCGTCGGGCTCAACATCCTCGTCGCCTATCGCCACGACCATGATGCCATCGCGACGCAGGCGGTGCTGGTGCTGCTCGCCATCTCGTCGACAGCCGGATCGTTCTTCGGAGAGATCGGCGTAGCGGGAATGCTTCTGCTGGCTACCGTGCTGGTCCACTCGCTGGCGTTGCACCGGAAGAGCGGCAATCTCGCTGCGCTCGGCATCGCCTCATCTAATCTGTGGATAGGCATGCACGCTGTGACCGGAGGATTCGCCGTCGGCTCGCTGACGATCCTGCCGCTGCAGACACCCATGCTGCTGTTCCTCCTGCTGATGGGGGTCAACGGCATCAACGCCACCATGGCGTCGCACTTCGCGAGACAGGAGAACTGGTTCAGCAAGGCGCTCTCGATGGTCGGTCTGGGAAAGCCCGGACTCTGGTCGGTCTCGGTCGGTCTCGGCATGGTTGGCGCGCTGATGGTGATAGCGGCGAATCGTGATGATTCCGCCTACGCTCTCGGCATGGTGACGGCATTGCTGGCCGCGTTCGCCGGCTCCTATCTGCATGTCAGAGGAGTCTCTGGCTACCGTATACGATTCACCCTTCTTCCGAGTGCTCTCGTTCTGACCCTGCTGCTCGTCCTCTTCGATGCCGGTGTGCTGCCGCCGTTCGGCATCATCTCGGGCTACGAATCGTTCAGCATCGGCGCCGCCGCGGTCGTAGGCTGGCTGTTGCTGAGCAATCAGGAGAATGTCAGCGACCGCGTCCTCTGGATGGGTTCTGTCGGCATCTCGGCCCTGCTAACCGTGCTGATTCCGGCGACCGCCGTGACGGATGGCGGCGACGGCGGCCTGCTGTTGCTGACGACGCTCGGTGTGCTGCACGTCGGCACCGCGGTGCTGGCGCTGAAACGGTCCTCCGTATCTCTCGCCGGCACCGCAGTGATGACGCCGTGGCTATGGGTCATCATCGTCGAGGGCGTCGGCGGCATCGTTCGCACGTTCTCGGCCGCGAACTCAGGCGAGACCATCAATCTGATCGCGCTCGACGGCACTTATCTCGGGCTGTATCTGATCCTCGCCTCGCTGATCCAGATTCCGTGCAATCTGTCGATGGGGGATCGCGGAG
Source organism: Candidatus Thalassarchaeaceae archaeon (assembly GCA_963582725.1). GTDB lineage: Archaea > Thermoplasmatota > Poseidoniia > Poseidoniales > Thalassarchaeaceae > CAUZSY01. The sequence continues at coordinate 7,105 of CAUZSY010000017.1, read as the reverse complement.
TCAATCTGGCCGATCGCTTCCTCGGCATCAGCGAGGTCGCCGCCCGTCTGCGCGATTCCGGCATGCTGCGTCTCTGGAACATCGGCTGGCTGCTCGGGCTCTCCGTCTGGCTGGCCCGCGGCGGCGCCGGCGACATGCCCGGATGGATTCTGCTCGTCGGCATCGCCGTGCATGCCGCCGTGCACATCGGTGCCGATATCTCCGGTCGACATCAGGACAACCCGCGCGTGCTGTTGACCGGTCTCGGCGTGTCGATCGCCATCCTGATGTGGCGACACGGCATGGACGGCGCCTGGCTGTCGATGTTCGCTCTGTCCATCGCCGTTTTGACCTGGCCCTCTAGGGATGCCGAGCGCGAATCGCAGTTGCAGATGCTCTCGATGATGCTGCTGACGCTGCTGGTGCTGGTCTGGGGCAGCGCTCGGACGGTCAGGTCGGGGCTTTCCGGATCGCCGGATCTCGATGATGTGGCGACCGGCTGGTTCGCCATCGGCGTCGTCGCGCTGCAACTCGTGCTGTACCTGCCCAGAGTCGGTCGTTTAGAGCATCTGCTGCGGCCGGCGGTCGCATCGATCGCCATGCTGGTCGCCGTCATAGTGGCGGCCGGCAACATCGGTGCCGACCCGTTGCAGCCGGTTGCGGCCGGCGCGCTGCTGCTCGGGACCGGCCTGTGGCTGGCAGCGAACGGCGAGATACGCAGCGAGTTGAAGCAGGTCGCGAAGCGCGAGATGCGGCTGGCCAGCATCGCCGACGCTCGTCGGTACGCCCAAGCCATGGCGGTCGGTGAATCGGCGGTCCACGAGCCGAGTCCGACGCCTCCCGAAGCAGCCGAGTCCGCACCTGCCACCGGCGGCGGAGATACTACGATGGCATCCCCGACCGACACCGTCGGGCTGGTGGCGACGACCAGCGACGCTGGTGCCGGACTCGGTCTGCCGCTGGCCGGCATCGATGCCACCGGCGAGGTCCGCGAGCGCACCTATCACTTCGCCGACGAGGCGACCGCCGAACTTGCGCTCAGAGGCGGTGGCGTCAGCCCTGAGACTTCGCAGGCGATGTCGATAGGCGATGTGCGGACGCTCGACCCGCGCCTGATCGAGCTGGCGGCGAAACAGAAGAAGCGTCTGAAGCGGGCCGGCTCGACCGGCGAGCACGACCTGCTGATCGGCGACATCCATCATCGTCCGGTCGTCGTCCTCGTGTTCATCGTCACCGGTGTCATCGGGGCCTCGCTGCTGTCGTTCATAGATGGTAGCGTCGGTGCCGGCCTGATCGCGATGATCGGCGTCTGGTCGATCGCTCTGATCCTGATATCGCGATGGCGCGCTTCGATCAACGACCTGCGGCTGCCCGATGTGATGGGCATCGAGGCGCCGTTCGCCGTCGCCCTGCTCGGCATCGCTCTGATTCAGTTGTGCGCCCACATCTCTACCGGCGCTTCGAAGTGGCAGCAGATGGACATGCTGGCGCTGCTCGGCGTGGTCACCGTGCTTGCCGTCATCTCTCTGGCCGGCCGCAGCGATCTGGCGATGCGCATCCCCTCCGCTCTCGAATGGCTGGTGCTCGCCCTGCTGCTGCCGCGTCTCGCCGGTGCGCTGTTCGCCGAGGCGAATCCGTTCCCGCTGCTCGTAGACCCATTAGATGCAGCCGGCGAGATGCTCTCCTGGACGCTGCCGCACCTCGCCCAGGAGGGCGTGCTGATCGCCGCCGCACTGCTCTGGGATTGGGTCGAGGGGGCTCGTCGAAAAAGATCGATGCCGGACCATCGCGGCGCCGGCGGCCGCGGCATGTGGGCGTTCGCCATCGTGCTGCTGTCGCTCGGACCGGCAGGCATCCTAGCCGCCGGTCTGGCGATCCGTCGCGGTTGGCAGTGGCAGCAGCCGGCAGCGGTCAGCGTCGGCATCCTCGCCGTCTGCACCTCGTTCTTCGCCTTCGCCGCCTGGCTCGATCTGCTGGCACCGCTGATAGGCTGGATGCTGGTCACGGTCGGCATAGGGCTGCTCGGAGCCTCTCTCTGGTCGATTCCAGCCCGCCGCGCCCGTTGGACCGGTGGCTTCGCCCTGGACGCGCATCTGCTGCTGCCGACAGGCCTCGCCATCGCCACTGGCGGCCTGACCATCTGGGTGCTGGTCGGAATGTTCGCGCTGTCGATGACGGCGTGGATCGTCGGCATCCTGCAACTGCGCAAGACGCTCCGCTTCTGGGGCGCGTTCGACCTCGCCGCGGCGGTGACGCTGGCCCTTTTGACGATGCGCGCCGCGCTGTTGGAGCCGACCGTCGCGCTGATCGCGCTGACCGCCCTGGCCGTCGAACTCGGTGTCGTCGTCTGGCTCGGCCAGCGGCATCAGGATGCGATGGAGGCGGCGGAGTGATGGCCGTCGGGTGATGAAGGCGGCAGAGTCGTGAAGTCAGTCGGTGGGTGAAGGAAGCCACCGGCGAGGACGGTGAAGGAAACCTTCCCAATGAAGGTCGGCTCACAGTGTCGTCCCGCGAGCGATCTCGTAGGCAGATGGGTTGAAGCGATTCATCGGCCCTCCGTCGGTCGTTGCGACCGAAGAGCCCGTTCATACTGCCATGGTCGGACGGCCGTGGAGGCACCGCCAGCCCTGCTGAATGGATTCTCGGCCGCCCGTTCACCTCACTCTACATGGTGGTCGCTATCTCGGTATTCGCATGGGTCGGATTCGGCTCGACGGTGATCTGCGAGACGGCGGCGCAACGACTGATCTGCGCGAATGCGATATGGCCGAGAGAACTGGTCCAGAACCCTCTCCATTTCGTCCTCTCGTTCCTCACCGCACCCCTGTTCCACAATGGCTTGACCCACATGCTGCTGATCATGGTCTGCCTGATGGTGGTATCTCAGACGGCCGAGATCAGGCTGGGCACCCAGCGCACCATCACCATCTTCTTCTTCGGACAGCTGGCTGTCGGCACTCTGATCGCCCTGCTGCTCAACGTCGGAGCTTCGTACTCCCCCTCCCCTTCCTCCTCCGGCCTCGCCGCCTGGTTCCACTCCGGCCTGTCGCGCAACTGGATGGGCGGCTCGGTCGGCCTCTACTTCCTGATGGGAGCGCTGTTCGCGCGCATCGAGCGGCCGATCCTCGCAGTCGGCATCTATCTCGTTCTCGACATGTTGAATCTGTTCGTTCTGCACGGCGCCGCCAGCCACACCGTCCTGGCGCATGTGATGGCCGTCCTGCTCGGTGTCTGGATCGGCTGGCGGTGGCGAGACGAGGAACTCGCCGGGATGGCCGATGACGTCGGCGAGGCGGTGGCGCTGCACCCGGCACCGTCCGAGACCGTGAACGAATCTTAGCGCGGGCGTGGTCGTCGTCGAGGGTCGTCGGCGGTGGATGGTATGCTGAGGATGTGGGTGGGTCTAGGGTCGCTGCGGGTTGGTATGAGGCGGATACTGGTAGGGGCAGCGTCGATGCGGGTGGGTCTTGAGCGGCGCCGGGTCGGCAGCCTCGGTGCCGGACGAGGAAGGGTTGATGGCCGACCGCTGAAACCGTAGATTACGTGACAGGACCTTGGATAACGGATGTCCCTCAGGACGTCGAGCATCCGCCCATCCCGCTCGGACTGAACGAGATGACGGTGCCGCGAGCCGCCATCGTGCTGTCGGCGGCCAGTCTCGCGACGCTGCTCGTGATGATGTCGTGGATCGGTATCGCAGCCTACTCCTTCTCGAAGAATCTGGACTCATCGTTCGCTTCCGGTGACCAGACCATGCTGAAGGTCGATGGCCGCTGGGCGTGGGAGGTCGATCTGCTGTTCGACACCTGCGAGCCGCTCGAAGCGGACTGGGAGTGGCCGGAGAACCTGTCGGCCCAGGACGACTCGTTCTACTATCCCGGTGAACTCTCCTGTCAGTGGGTCACCCAGGGGGTCGATGACCGAGCGACCATCGTCGTCCACAATCGTGGCAACCAGTCGCTCGACCTGATGCTGGAGATCGATGATGAAAGGGTCGAATTCGCCAGCGGTGGTCAACAGCGGCTGTTGAACGATATCGCGACCGGCAGCGGCGGCTTCGCCGAGGTGGTGATCAAGGAGGACGTCGATGAACTGGTGTTCAACATGACGGTGACGCATGTCAGCGTGCTCGAGGCGCAGGTGACGTTGCAGGTGTCGGTGACCAAGGGCAGCGAGCAGAAGCCGGTGCATGTCGAATACGGCGATTCGATACACGTCCATTACATCGTCTGGGATGCCGACAGCGAGGAGCAGTTGGACGAAGGTGACCTGCCGGTGGTGGCGGGAGAGGACCCGATCTGTGAGACGCCAGCCCCCTGGCTGTGTTACATCGAGGGATTCAGCTGGGGCACGATAGGCCTCGACATTGGCAGCGACCGAGGTCTCGTGCCGGGCGTCGATACCGGCACGAAGCACACCGTGCTGCTGCCGCCCGACCTCGCTTACGGCGGCAGTGACGGTCATCAATTGGAGGAGAGCTGGCTGCGCTTCGAGTTGCGACTGACCCAGTATCGAGCCATCTGATCCGAATGTCGCTGACACATCGGTCGGGCCTCGCGAACAGGTCTGTGAGGGCGATCCATCGGTTCCCGGTCGATGCTGGATGGCTGCTCATGCTGCTGATGCTGCGAACCGGTGGTCGACAGATGATTCGGAGGGTGCGAAACGGACTTGATGGAGAGCGGCTCATGGCGGCGCATGGGCGGCGGCCGGCATTTCGCCATCGAAGTGAATGGATACGCCCAATCGGCGGCGACGCGGCGGCACGAGGCGAAGATCCATCGGCGCGGTGAGCCAAAGTTGCACATGACCGACAGCCTGCTCCGATTGTCGACACCGCTGCGGACCTGCCGCCGGCGGGCCGAGATGGTCGCTGCTGCCTCCGACCTTCCGGCTGGCGTGCTGCTCGACCCGGCCTGCGGCTCTGGCGTCGCGCTGGCCGCGATATGCGCGGCGACCGGCAGGGTGGGTCTCGGCATCGAGATCGATGAGGAATCGGCCCGTCTGGCGGCAGCCAACATCAATCGACTGCTCGGGAAGGGACGCACCCCCGGTCGGCTGGCGCACCGGGTGCTGGTCGGCGACGGCGTCGATGCGGGCGGTGCGATGGACGCCTTCCACTCCGCGCTGGCTGAGGCCGGCATCGACGCGTCGCCACCGATCGCGATGCTGCTGGTCGACCCGGCTCGCCCGGACGACGCGCAGAATCACACGCTCGACGAGATGCAGCCGCCGCTCGATGAGTTGCTGACCGGCTGGCTGCCTCACATGACGCTTACCGACGGTGCACCAGCCCTGCTTCTCGACCTCTCGCCTCGCCTGTCCGACGCCCAGCAGCGACAGGTCGATGCGATCATCGACTCATTGTCACCCGAGATCGAGCGGACCTGGACCTGGGCCAGCCGTGGCGACGGCCGGGTGGACCGATTGTCGCTGTCGACCGGACCGCTCGCACTGGGCGTCCTTCGCCGCGCAATCCTGCTCGGCCGCGGCGGCTCGGTGCACGAGGTGACCGGAGATGACCCAGCGCCGTTCCGGCAGCACCGGCTGTCGATGCCGTTGCCGTTCGAGCGCTGGATCACCGTGATCGACGCGGGCCTCGTCGGTGCCGGCCTGCACGAAATGTGGGCCGAGGCGGCGCTCGGTGCAGCGGCGTCGGAAGCGCTCTGGATGCGGAGCAGTCCGCGACGGCCGCTGCTGATCTCCGATGAGAAGCCCGACATAGATTCGGAACACGCGGCCTTCGCCCTGGTCAGCGGCAGGGTGGTCCACCATCGCCTGTCGCCACCAGCCATCGAGAACACTGCGTCCATCGCCGTCGCCGCCAGGCGACTCGGCATCAAGAGCATCCGCCTCCGCTGTGGCCTCGACCCGGCCGAGCAGCCGCGCGTCCAGCGCAGCCTGAATCGACGCATGCGTGGCAGTTCCGGCTCGTCCGGCTTCATCGTTGATGTGCCGGTCAGCCGCGGTCAGAGCCTGCACTCGGTCTACGTCCTCTGCGCCGAGACATGACCGCGGCCACACCGCTCCGCCGGACATCAGAGACGCATAACGAATCAGTCGTCATCGGCAGCGCGCGATTGAAATAGGGGCGGTCGGTCGGCGGGATGCCTGCAAAGGCCACTGGGTGACCGGTGAACTCGGGGGAACCGAACATGGTGAAGAAAGATTCAGCCGAATTGGGAGACGATTTCTCCTACATCATCAGAGTGGCCGACAGCGACATCGATGGGCTGAAACCCATCGAACTCGGTCTGACCGGCATCTCAGGAGTCGGCCGCAGAACGGCTCGACAGATCTGTGGCAACACCGGCATCGACAGGAGCAAGCTCGGTGGCCATCTCACCGATGCGGAGCAGGATTCGCTGCGCGCGGCCATCGATGAGTACGCGACCAAGGTGCCGTGGTGGATGGTCAATCGCCAGCGTGACCTGCACACCAATGAGGATGCTCACCTGTTCGCTCAAGAGGTCAAACTGACCCAGAAGGATGACATCTCGCGACTCGCCGGCATCAAGAGTTACCGAGGCATGCGACACCGCAGCGGTCACAAGCTGCGCGGCCAGCGCCTGCGCAGCAACGGCCGCACCGGTCTGACCCTCGGAGTCGAGCGGAAGAAGTGAATGGGGGTATGTCGAATGGGTGAACCGAAGTTCTCACGCTCCAGGACCCAGACGCCGAGCCACCCGTGGAAGGCGGCTCGCATCGAGGAGGAACACGCTCTCAAGCAGCGCTACGGCCTGAAGAAGGTCGGCGGCATGCGCGAGATCTGGCGCGAGAAGAGCGCCCTGCGTCGACACCGGCAGCAGGCGATGAAGCTGATCGGCCGGGTCGATGCCTCTACTGGCCATTTCGCCAGAGAGCTCGAAGACATGCTCTCCTCGCTGAACCGCAAGGGACTGCTCGGCTCCCACGCCAGCCTCGACGATGTGCTGCGGATCACCGTCGAGCACATGCTCGACCGGCGCCTGCAGTCGCAGGTCTACTACCGTGGTTACGCACCGTCGATGCGCAGCGCCCGTAACATGATCGTGCACGGCCACATCGTCATCGGCGAGCAGCGGATGACGGTTCCGGGCTACCACATCCTCCGAGCAGAGGAGGAGATGATCGACTACCAGCGTTC
>CAUZSY010000016.1:0-17510 GCA_963582725.1 Candidatus Thalassarchaeaceae archaeon | reverse complement strand
CTCTGCAACACGATCACCAACGTCTGCACAGACTTCGGCTTCCAGACTGAGTTCGGCGCCTTCGATGTGGTTGCACAATCTAATCTCGGGCTGCGTCTCGGCGACCAGATCAAGATCGATGTCGAAGCGGTCGATTCGGACGGCTTCGACCGGAGGTCGACCGTGACCAAGGTGTTCGATGCGGCCGATGCGGCTGACAGCGGCGCTCCCGGCGCCGGCACGGCCGACGAGAGCGATGCAGGCCCCCCCCCCCTTGCAGAAGAGGGCATGGAGACGATGACCAAGGCGGCCATCGGCGGCGGCCTGCTCATCTTCGTCTTGATAGTCATCCTCAGCCTGACCTTCGTGATGCGTCGAGGCGACGGCGCGAACCTCGATCCGTACGCACAACAACTGCTGGCGCAGGGCTACGGCCTTGAAGTCGCGACCCAGCATGCAGCGATGTATCAGGAGCATGTGAAACAGCGCTCAGTCGAGATGGTAGCCGCACAGTCAGTGCCGGACACCCCGGCGACCCTGCCCGACTACACCCACCTGCCCGCAGGTGGCGACTACCGGACCGGCTTCAACGGCGAGACCATCTACGTCGAGCCGAGCGGCACGGCATGGACCATGTTGCCGGACAACAGTTTCGTCCGCAACCAGTGAGCCCGACCGGCGAACCGGTCGCCGCGCCTAGACGGGATAGGTCCGCTTCGACGAGGTCGAGCCAGATGATCGGTTCTGTTTCGCCGGCGCGTAGCGCCGGCACCGCCCTGGTCGTAATCCCACCAACGCCACGGCCGTGAAACTGCCACCCTCAAGTGCCCCCCGTCTCTCGCGCAGCCGTGGCGCCGCACCTTCCGAAGGGCTCTCCGCTGCTGCTGACCGCGTCAGCCATCGCCGCCTCGTCGTTCGCCATCGATCCGCTGAACGGCATCACGTCAGCCGGTCTGCTGCCGGCGATCGGCATCGCGCTGACAAGCCGGCCGGGCGGTCAGGCGCAGCGGGCGCGCATCACCGCCTTCATCGAGGAGCACGAGGGGACCCATCTCGGCGGCATCGTCCGAGAACTCGACCTCGGAAACCATCAGGCGACGCTCCATCTGAGCGTCCTCGAACGCGAGGGCACCGTCTGGTCGCGCCGGGACGGCCGCCTGCTCCGCTTCTACACGGCGTCGATATCGAGATTCACACCGGTCGACGAACTGCCCACCCCGCCGTTGGTCCACGCCCCCGACTCGATCCTCATCCGACTGCTCGACCGACTGGCCCGAGTGCCGACCCGAGGTCGGCCCGAGGGACCTCTGACGCAGGGCGAGCTGGCGAAGGAGATCGGTTGCAGCCAGCAACTCATCAGTTACCACCTGAAACAGATGTTCGGAGAGGGGCTGGTACGAAGTGCACGGATGGGCGTGAGAAAGAGATGGAGCGTGACGCCGCTCGGACTGTCGATCCTGCAGACCGATCTCGAAGCACTGCCTAACGAACCCCGTCGCACCGCTTCCACCGACGACCCCACATCCCTCTCGGACGATAATTCGAGCTCCGAATCAACCGATGGTCAGGCGCCGGACGAAGATCACGTGACGGGCGCCTGAAACCTCTGTCAGCAATTGGAATCGCCGTTTTCGGCGTGGTCGGCCGAGAGTAATCTATTAGAACGGTCAGCCGGGGCGGAGGGGTTCATGGCCGTAAGTGATGATGTTCAAGCGATGATTGACACGATGACAGAAGCGATGGGAGACGCCGCGAAGCACGACAAGGGTGTCGACGCGGCGGGCCGCCGCCTCCGCGGCACCCTATCCGCGATCGCCAAGGAGTGCAAGTCGCTCCGCGGCAAGGTCCAGGCTGAGCGCAACGCGTGAAATCTGGCAATCGCCCGAATTATCGTCTCCGAGTCCGGAGAGTTCCGCTCGGTGACCAGCGGCAGCCGTCGAGGCACGGATTGAAGTGCGTTCTTCGCACGCGGTCGAGGCGATGGCTGAACAACCGCCCCGAACGGGCCGCCCGGTGAAGAAGCGAGGTCGACTGCGCCGTCTGGTGGCGATCGGTGGATTCGCCACCCGCAACGCCCGCCGGCTGTCGAGGACGCTGTCGAAGGAGCAGCGCCAGCAGATGCTCGAGGTGGCGCGCGACCCGCACGCCTGGGGTGAGGCCATCGCCAAGGGCTGGGATGTGACCAAGGTCGAGGCGTTGGGGGCGGGCGACGCCTTCGTGACGCTGTCGAAGATCGCACTCGGCCGCCGGACCACCAGGGAGGAGCGGCGACAGGCGGTGGACCGGCTGGCGCTGGTCGGCACGGTGGTGCCGCCGCTGCGCATCTTCATGCTACCAGGCAGCGAGATGCTGCTCGGCGTCGCCGCGGCGGTGATGCCTTGGCGCCTCGTCCCAGACAGATGGATCCCGTTCGAGGCGCTCCGTGGCGACGCCGATCCGACCGCACCCGCGAACAAGCGCCGACGCTTCCTCCGACGCCAGCGTCAGGACGTCGTCGACGCCCTCGATGAGTGACGCCGCATCCACCACCTCGTTCCACCTGATCGGCGACACCGCCGGCTGATCTGTATGGCAACGCTGTCGGTGCATCGGAAGCGGGCATCATCAGATCGGCGGGCCAGCCTCAACGCGTCGACCAGATGACCCACTTGCCGCCACCGTTCATCATGTCCGCTTCGCCACTGGCCGCCCTGCTCCAACCGGCTGGTGGCGCATCCCACGACACACCGGGGGAGAGGACGAGCCATTCGACGGAGGAGAGGTCGCCGCGTTCGGGCAGAATGGTGCCGTTGACCAGTTCGTCCTGCCAGCCCGAGTCGAGGCTTCGCCAGTGGCCGGTGATGTTCCGCGAGCCGTCCGCATCGATGACACCACGGAAGGTGTAGAGCCAGTGCATGCCGAGGGTCGGCTCAGCGACGAACAGGAAGTCCTCCGAATCAGCCATCCCATCGGACAGCACCACCGCCGCCTCATCGGTCCACATCGTCTGTCCGTGCACAGCCGTCAACAGCGATATCGGCAGCAGCAGCAGTATCCCCATGGCGACGGCCGGGGCGCGTTGACCCGGAACGTTCAGCGTCGGTATTGACTCCGCCTTCTCCACCCCGCCCTCCTGCATGTTCGTTGCTCCATTCTCATCATCTGTCGTCGGCAGGGCAGCGACTCGCTGGATGAGCAGGTGAGCGGGCACGATGACCAGCGAGACGTATCGCGCGTTGTTGCCCATCGTCCACATCACCCACGGCCACGGTGCGTCCCAGAGCGCCGCTTCGTATGTCCAGAGCGCCGCCACGTAGACGATGATGGCGGCCGTGAAGCCGGCGATCAGCACGGCCAGCGAGGTTGCGGCGAGGTCTCGCACCTCCCGCAGCCGCCGCCACGCCGGACCGGCGAACGGCCAGAGCAGCATGCCGAACAGCGCGTAGATGAGGACGACGTCGCCGAATGCGACGAGCAGCGCGAAGGCGTAGCGGGCCGGCTCCAGGCCGATGATCGACAGCGTGCCGCCCGCCCCGGCGAAGCCGATCGCGATCATCGCGCCGCTGACCGAGCCGGCGACCAGCGCCGCCGCGCGGCTCGGGCGACGGGTCACCTCTCTCGCGGCTGGAATCTTGTCGTCGGCGACCAGCCACGCCAGCACCGCGGCGCCGAACACCAGCCCGAACATCGGGTCGTGGCCCTTGATCATCAGTACCAGCACCAGCGGCAGGGCCACCGCCGCGGCGGTCAGCACAGTCGTCGTGGGTGATCTGTCGGAGGCGCACCCCCGGACCAGCGCCAGCGCCGCCAGAGCGACGGCGACGGCGATCGCAGCCTCGGGAAACACCCGTCCCGTCGCGAAGATCAGTGTCGGATGGATGGCGACCACGGCTGCCAGGCGAGGTGAGCGAGGGTCGATCCCGGCGCCGCCAGCGAGTCCACCGTCGCTGTACCTGTAGGCGACCGCGATGAGACCCATCATGTAGACCCAGCCGAACAGGCGGACGGTGGATTCGTCACCCGATGAAGGCAGGAAGGTGAACCAGCCGTATTCTCGTACCGGGGCGTAGGATGGATCACTCGCCTCCGCATCGATCGGTCTCGTATGGCCCCAGTCGAGTCGCGCCTCGCCGTCAGTGGAATTCTGCTGCTGGCTGGCCAGCGTCAGATGGATGTTGGTGTCGAGACCTAGGTCGCTGGTGAAGATGACCAGGGTGTTGAGCAGGATGCCCAGCGCCAGCAGCCACCACCAGAATCGGTCCTCCTCCACGAACGACCACCAGGCCGGCCGTTCAGTGCTGCCGAGTGCCTCACCCGCACCACTTACGGCGTCATCCATCCACCGCTGCTCCCTTCATCGTCGCCTTGAGGCCGTCGGCCACGGTCCGTCCTCCGGCTCAGAAGTCGAACAGAGTCGACTGGCCGGCCTGCCTCAGACGGCTGGAATCGCGCAGCCTGTCGAGCGCCCGTACCATCCGCCTTTCGCTGAAACCCATCTCCTCCTGCAGGAAATCGCGCAGCACCTTCTCGTCAGCCATGCCGTGTTCGGGCAGGGGGTCGTCACCGGTCGGGTGTTCGTGGAACAGTCCTCTGATCTCGTCCAGCCTCTCTGGCACATCCTTCCCCTTCGCCTCACAGACCGCCTCCACAGTGCCGTGCTCGCGGATCAACTTGAGTCCGGTCTTCGGACCTATGCCCCTTATTCCGGGATGGAAATCGGTGCCGATCATGATGCCCAGATCGATCAGTTGCTCTCGACTCAGGTCGTGCTGCTCCAGCAGCGTCGCCAGGTCGATTCGCTCAGCCGTGACAGCACGGCCGAATCGACGGGTGCCATGCGCCATCAGGTTGCGGATCATCACCGGACTGCCGTACAGCAGCGTGTCCCAGTCCTGACTCGCCACAGCCACGATCTCGCCCCGACTGCAGCGGACCGCGCCGGCTCCCTCCGCCTCCATCGGCGCATCGACCCATACGACTCCCAGCGCATCGAACATCCGCTTGGTCTGCTCGACCATCTCAGGCGTGTACTCGGCCGTCTGCGGCCCCAGCTTCTTGGCCGCCTTCTCGTCGCCCGCTTCGATGGCCGCCTGCCACTTCTTCTTCGCCGCATCCTTGCGGGCCCGGCGCTCGTCGAGCGTCGCTCGCTTCAGGTCGTGCGGCCGGCCGTCGAAGATGAAGACCGGGTCGATGCCGGCTCGGATCATCAGCGTCGCCCGGTCGAGGAAACCCATCAGGTGTGATGTCGGAACACCGTTACTGCTGGTCAGCGGCCGGCCCTCCGGGCCGGTCATAGCGGTCAGGAACTGATACGCGTTCAGGAAGACATCGATGCCGATTCGGCTGCCGGCGAGGTCGGACAGTTCGATGGCGGTGGGGCTCGCCAGATCCTTCAGATTGCAACCCATCGGAACCCCTCAGTCGTACTCGTCATCGAGATCGAGGTCGCCCGACCACTCGTCGTCGTCAGCCTGAGCGACGACCTCGGGGATCGCCGCGATTACCAGCAGCAGGGCGGCCAGCAGCAGCAACGGGCGCCTTCTTCGCGCGGCCGGTGAGTCCCACTCGCGGCTCTGAATCGTTCGCACCGCACCCGCTCGCTGCATAGGGTCACCGCGAGATGTCGCCGCATTTAGGGTTGAAGGCGAGCGGCTCGCTCGCTCGCTCGATGGCTGGAGAGGCGGCGCTGCTGGTAGGTAGCGGTTGGCACGCGAGCATCTTCAGGGCCGAGTCGGCGGCGCTGTTCGCAGACAGCGAGGCGCTGCATCGTCGGCTGGTCGCCGTGATGGACCCCGACCCGGACCGCTGCGCCGCTTCGGCGACCGTCGACGAGGCGCTCTTCCCGATGGCCAGTCTTGAGTGGAGCGGCGATGGCAGGGCCCTGGCCAACGTGATCGCAGATTGGTGCCGTGAACACCTGGCTCCGAATGGCCGATCGATAGCGGTCCGCGCCTCGACTCTGGATTCCGCACCGGCCGGCTGGCACGGCGGCGAGTTGCAGCGATCGGTCGGCGCGGCGCTGGTCGAGGCCGGTTGGCGGATCGATCTCGACGCGCCGGACGTCACCCTCCGGATCATCTCTGGCGGGCCACAGGAAGGGCCGACCAACCCGGATCATGCAGCTCCACATCATCCCGGTCATCTGATCGTCTGGGGGGTCCGCATCTTCGAATCCGACGCTGACTGGCAGGCTCGCGCCGCGCCTCGACGACCGTTCTTCAAGCCGGTCAGCCTCGATGTGCGGCTGGCCCGCGCGATGCTGAATCTCGCCCACCCGAGACCGCCATCCCAGAGGCTGGGCTTCGTCGACCCTTTCTGTGGCACCGGCGGTCTGCTGCTGGAGGCGGCTCTGCTCGGCATCGAAGCGCTCGGTCTCGACCTCGACCCAGAGATGGTGACAGGCTGCGAGCGGAATCTGGAATGGCTGCTCGATCAGCCCGAGGCTGGTCACATCGACAGCAGCACCGCCGTTCATCTGCTCTGCGCCGACGCGTTGACGGCAGGTCTTCCCGCCGCCGTGCCCGCCTTCGCCTTCGACCCGCCGTACGGTCGCAACTCGTGGCGATCGGACGAGTCTCTGGCCCTGTTCATCGGTGCCCTGGAACGTTGTCGTCACAACGCGACCTCCGACGCTCGCCTGGTCACCTTGCTGCCTTGGCCACCCGAGCATATCGAGGCGCTGCGCCGCGGCGAGACCCTGCCGCCGAGTTCGCTGAACTGCCTCGGCATCGGCTGGCCCGGTCTGCAGGCGATGATTCGGGGCACCGGTTGGGTCATCCTCGATGCGATCCCCATCAGCATCCACGCTTCGCTCTCCAGACTGCTGCTCGTCTGCTGCCTCTCTCACCCCGACGCCTGAACCGCTGGACTGCCCGGACTATCGCTTCAGCCTATCGATCCACTAGACGGAGCAGAGGCGGCAGGCGTGGCCTCATTCAACGAGGACCATCGAAGGTCGCAGCGCCTGCGCACGAGCGATTCACGTATCATCCGTGTGCGCAGATCGAATCCGAATCGCCCACGAGACCGTGTAGAAGCGTCAAGAGTGGGCGATGCAGGATTCGAACCCACGTGCTCGGCTCCGAAGGCCGAGAGGATATCCAGACTACCCCAATCGCCCGCTGACGCCGCGACCGGCACGGCTCCTTTCAAGTCGCCGCTGCCGATCGGGGCATCGTGGCCGCGCAGTCCGAGGTGCCCGACTGGTCGAGCACGCCGTGTCTTGAGCGCGGCTGCAGCGTCTGCTGCCGTGACACCCAGATGCCTCTCTCGCCGACCGACGTCGAGCGGATCATCGCGGTGACCGGCCGCCCGGCCGACGACTTCTCGCACCTCAGGGGCGGGGTCCGAATCCTCCGCAACGACGAGCGGACCCGCGCCTGTGTCTTTCTCGAGACCGATTCGGCTGAAACGACCGCCCCCGGGCGCTGTTCCATCCACGCCGACCGGCCGACCGGCTGCCGCTGCTACCCGCTGGTGCTGGACGAGAATGACGAGCCGTTCCTCGACGAGGTATGCCCCCACCGGGCTGAATTTCCGACCCCGCCGCCCACCCTCGTCACCGCGTTGCATGTGCTCGACGGCATCCTCAGGATGGATTGAATCATCTCGACTCTCTGGTCTGATCACCCTCGACCTCTCGACTCGAACACCACCTGCCCAACACCGGTTCCTCTCGTTACGGAGTGCCCCCGCAGTTCGTCCTTCAGGTGTGACTTCTGAAGTGTGTCCAGCGGCACCACCCGGGACTTCTGCTGACCACCGAAAGGCTATGCACGAGGTGGTCGGAGGAGGCGAATGAATGGCGACCGGCTGGCCAGCGCCGAACCTCACAGCGGCGGAGGTGGCCGACGGCGAGTCGTACCACCGTGCGCTCTACCACGACGGCGACGTCGATCGTTGTGCTGGTTGGCACAGGGATTCCGTGGCCCATCTGCTACGGTTGGCGATGCCTCATATCGAGGAGGGCTCACTGGTCGTCGATTATGGAGCCGGCACCGGTGGCTCCGCCATCGAACTGCTGAAACTGACCGACGCCGCCGGGCTCACCATCGAGTTGGTCCTGATGGATCCGCTGGTCTCCTGGTTCGGCAAGGCGAGACAACTTCTCGACCACCGCGACGATGTCCACTTCGAGTTCTCGATGTTCACCGACGCGGACGGCGAGACCGGATTCCGTCGCCTCGACGAGGTGCTCGACGGCCGCCGCGCCGCCGTCATCATCTCCTCCTCGACACTGCATCTCGTTCCGACCAAGGCTCTACCCGACCTCGCGATGCAGTTCGCCGGCTCACTCGCCCCGGGCGGCGCCTTCGTCTGGGACAGCGGCGACGTCGAGAGCGGCATGAAGCCCGCCGATGCCTCGTTGCTGCACGATCCGTATCGGGCCGTGCGCGAGCATCTTCGGGACGATTCGGCCAGACAGGCGCTGCTCGCGGACATGCCGGAGGAGGCTGCTCGTCTGGCCGAGCACCGCGTCGATCGCATATTCCCCAAACCGTTCTCGATCGACGTGATTCTCGACGCGTTCGATGGGGCGGGGCTCACCTGCACCATCAGCGACCATGTGATAGGATTCTCGAACGAGGATGCGAAGCGCTTCATCCTGGTGCCGCGGCTGGCCGAGATAGCGGCGCCGCTGATCGAGGGCGAGGATCGGAACAGGGCCGTCACCGCCGCAATCGAAGCGGTGCTGGCCGAGATGCGCGCCGCCGGCACCGCATCCGAAGACGAGTACCGGAGTCACTGGGTCTACGGCTACCACACGCTCGCCGACGCGAATTGACCCTCCCTTAGCGCAGTCTACCGTTCTGGCAGCAACGAGCGAACCATCATAGCGAAAACCGCTGAGTGGCGACCGATGGACCCATCTCAGGGCGCCCACACCGACGCCGTGCAGGCGATCGGCGACACCCCGTTGATCCGTCTCAACTCGTACGCCACGGACATCGGCGAATCTGAGATCTGGGTCAAGTTGGAGCGCTGCAACCCGGGCGGCTCGATCAAGGACAGGATTGCCCTGCAGATGGTGCTCGACGGCGAGAGCGAAGGACTGTTGCAGCCCGGCGGCACCATCGTCGAAGCGACCAGCGGCAACACCGGGGTGGGCCTCGCGATGGTCGCTGCGCAACGGGGCTATCGCTGCATATTCACCATGCCCGACAAGATGGCGCAGGAGAAGGTGGATCTCCTGAGGGCATTGGGGGCGGAGGTGGTGGTGTGTCCGACTGCGGTGGAGAAGGAGGACCCTCGGTCGTACTACTCGGTCGCCGAACGACTGACCTCCGAGACTACGGGCGCTTGGTACCCCGACCAGTACTCCCACGCCGCCAACCCACGCGCCCACGAGTTGCAGACCGGGCCAGAGATCTGGGCTCAGACGGGAGGGAGTTTCACCCACTTCCTAGCCACCATGGGCACCGGTGGGACGATCACCGGCTGCGCTCGGGCGTTCGCCTCGCTCGCGAAGAGAGACGGCGTCACGGCACCTCGGAACATCGGCGTCGACGCCGTCGGTTCGATCCTCAAGCAATGGTTCGACGAGGGCACTCTGGGCCAATCGCACACCTACAAGGTCGAGGGATTCGGCGAGGACTTCATCCCACCGGCCACCGATTTCTCGACCATAGACGAGATCATCCAGGTCGACGACGAGACCTGCTTCCGCGCCGCTCGTCGGCTGGCCCGCAGCGAGGGGCTGTTCTGCGGCGGCTCGTCCGGCGCGGTGCTGGCTGTGGCCGAACAGTTGGCCATGGAGGCCGATGCCGGCGGTCAGCCGGCCGTCATGGTGGCGATACTGCCTGATGCTGGAAACCCGTACATGTCGAAGGTCTACAACGATGACTGGCTTCGGGCGAACGGATTCGAGCCGGATGACTGGGTGTGACGCGGATGCCGGATGACGAGAATCCCGAGGATTTCGACGATTCCGATGACATCGGCGACTCCACCCGTTCCGTCCATGCGGGCTCCTTCCCCGAGCCGCTGACCGGCGCCAAGGTGGAACCGATATTCCAGACCGCCACCTATGTGCAGCGCGACTTCGCCGAGCACACCGGCTACGAGTACTCGCGCACACAGAACCCGACGCGCGGAGCGCTGGAGGCGGCGATGGCCGAACTCGAATCACCCACTGAGGTTGCGCACGGCATAGCCTTCGGCAGCGGCATGGCGGCCATCTCGGCCATCACCCAGTTGTTGCAGAGCGGTGACCACATCCTCGCGGCGTCCGACCTGTACGGCGGCACCGGCCGGCTGTTCGACGATGTGCTCGCGAGGTTCGGCGTCGAGACGACCTACTCCGGCCTAGCCGAAGGCGACCTGCAGCGATCTGCACGCGATGCGACGAGGATGCTCTGGCTCGAATCTCCGACCAACCCGCTGCTCAACATCCACGACATCGAAGCGCTGGCCGACGAGGCGCATTCCCGCGGCTGGCTCGTCGTCGTCGACAACACGTTCGCCAGCCCGCTGTTGCAGCGGCCGCTCGATCTCGGAGCCGACGTCGTCGTCCACTCGACGACCAAGTACGTCTCCGGCCATTCCGATGTCATCGGTGGGTGCATCGTCGTCCGCGACGACGACCTGGCGGACCGGCTCGCCTTCCTGCAGAACACCATCGGCGCTGTACCCGGACCCTTGGACTGCTTCCTGACGCTGCGTGGCATCCGTACGCTGGCGCTGCGCATGCAGCGGCACTGCGACAACGCCGAGTTCCTGGTCGAGCGGCTGGCGGCGCATCAGGCGGTCACGCGGCTGCTCTATCCCGGACTTCCCGACCACCCCGGCCACGCTGTCGCGAAGCGGCAGATGCGTCGCTTCGGCGGCATGATCTCACTGGAGGTTGAGGGCGGTGAGGAAGGGGCGCGCCGCTTCGCCGCGGCGTGCCGCCTATGGCCGATCGCCGAGAGCCTCGGCAGCGTCTCATCGATGATCAACCACCCGTGGTCGATGACGCATGCGGCGACGCCCGAGCAGCGCCGGCTAGAGGTCGGGGTGACGCCCGGGCTCGTCCGGCTGTCGGTCGGCATCGAGGATGCCGTCGACCTCTGGAACGACATCGAGCGCGCCCTCGATCTCGCCTGAAGTCGAAGCGCGATCGAAGGACGGCTGATGCTCGACTGAAGGACGACGGCTGCATCTGCTCGGCGACCCTCCGACATCTCCACATCGATGGCGGCCGGCTCGGCACCTTCGTCATCGGTCAGAACCAGGCATCGCTCGGCCAGCCGAGTCCGGGTCTCGACCACGCTTCTACCGAATCGTCGCCGCTCTCGAAGGTGCGATCGAGTCGCAGCCCGGACGCCGTCAGCGATCGCGCATCGATGCCGGCCGATGGCCCGGCTCCGAGTTCTATCGGTGCCCGGATGAGAATCGCTCGGTCGGCGAGACCGGCGTCGAGGAACGAGCGCCAGACGCTGCCGCCACCCTCGACCAGCACCTCCTGGACCCCGCGATCGCCGAGCAGGTCGAGCAGCGCACTGAGATCGATGCCGGACGGTCCGCCCGGCAGAGAGACCAGCCGATCGCCTTCCGCTTCGCCGCTGTGCACCAGCAGCGTCGGCGCGGCATCATTGAGCACAGCAGGGACGGAGTCAGCCTCAAGGCTGGATGAGGTGCCGTCCCCTCCGGGCTGATCGGGTGATTCGGGCCGACCGGACTGAGCGGTTGAGTTGACGGTTCGAAGGTTCGAATCGAGGACCACTCGCAGCGGCTGCGACGCGCCATCCAGCGGCACCCTACGAACCGTCAGGGAGGGGTCGTCGCGGACCACCGTGTTGACGCCGACAAGAATGGCGTCTGACATCCTTCGGAGCCGATGAGCGAGGTCGAGCGAATCGTCTGAAGTGAATCGCGAAGGGAGTCCCTCGGCGGCGTCGATGATTCCGTTCGCATCCATCGCCACCTTCAGCGTGACGATGGGACGACGCTGTTCGCACCAGCGCATGAAGGCCTGCATCTGCCGCATCGCTTCCTCTTCCAGACAACCGACTCTGACCGGCACGCCAGCCTCCTCCAGCGCTTCCACGCCCATGCCCCTGACCGTCGGGTTGGGGTCCCTCGTCGCGATGATCACCTCAGCGACGCCGGCCCATAGCAGCGCCTGTGTGCACGGTGGCGTCCTGCCGTGGTGGTTGCACGGCTCGAGCGTCACATAGGCGGTGCAACCCTCCGTCGCGACGCCTCGCTCCTCGGCGTCGGCGATGGCCGCCTGCTCAGCATGCAGATCACCGAGTCGGTCGTGCCAGCCGGTCGCGATGACCTCGCCGTCCCTGACCAGCACGCAGCCGACCGGAGGATTCGGCGACACCCGGCCGTGGCCGAGCTCGGCCGCTTCGAGCGCTTGGCGCATGAATCCCTGGTCTTCCACGTCCACCTACTCGCCTCAAGCCCGCCGAAGCCGCCTCCCGTCAAGACCGCTCCGCCCCGAACGCTGATGACCCCCGAGCCGTCTCGTGGCGGCCATGGGTCGCACGGTCCTCATCGTCAATCCGGCCGGCCGGGACGGCACCGTGGCTCGCCGCTGGCCGTCCATCGAGGAGCAGGTCCGGGCCGCCGGCATCGAGCCGGAGGTGATCATCACCGAGCGGGTCGGTCATGCGACCGAGATAGCAGCGGGCCTGCGTGACGATGCCGACCTCGACCTCGTGGTCGCGGTCGGCGGCGACGGCACCGTGCACGAGGTCGCCAGCGGCCTGCGCGGCACCGACATCATTCTCGGCATCATACCACTGGGCAGCGGCAGCGACTTCGCCCGCTCGCACGGCATCCCACTGAAGGATATCGCCGCCGCCATCGCGCTGCTCGGCAACGGCGTCGACCGCAGGGTCGGAGCCATCCGTCTCGAAGGCCGTCCGGCTCCGGCCACCGCCACCTACCCGGCGCCGGTGCACCACGCGGTGAACGGAGAGCCGGAGATGGCGGGCGGCATGGTCAGGTGGGTGTTCCTGGAATCGGATTGCGGCGTCACATCGCAGGTCAGCAGGATGAAGGCCGAGGGCAAGTTCAAGCGGATCCGCGGCTCGATGAAGTACACGCTGCTCGGCATCCGCGCGGTGTTCGGCTGGAAGCGGCAGCGGGCGCTGGTCACCATCGACGACGGCGAGGCTGAGGTGGTCGACATGTCGGGACTGTTCTGCATGTGCCTGTCGGAGACCTTCGGCGGCGGTTACCGAGTCGCTCCTGGCACCGTCGCGACCCAGGCGCACGCTTCTCTCGCCTGCGCCTTCGGTCTCTCCAAACTGAAGATGCTGATGCTGATGGGGCCGTTGAGAAAGGGAAAGCACGTCGGCAAGTGGGGCATCACCCTGCGCGAGGCGCGACGGATGGAGGTCCGAGCCATCGATGCGAAGGGTCAGGCGAGCAGCAGATCGCATGACCCGCCGATCTGGATTCAGGCTGATGGCGAACCGTGCCTGCAGACGCCGGCCGTGCTGCAGTTCCACTCAGACCAACTGACGGTTCGCGGCGCTTCGACGATTCCCAACCAGTGATGCTGTTCCTCACCGCATCGCTCTCCCCGGCCGTCTGGTTGCCGCTGGCCGGGGGGCTCAGTCGAAGGAGAAGTCGCTGAAACTGTCGTCGTCCTCGGAGACGCTCGGCCCCTTGCGGGTCTCCTTCTGGGGCCGGCGCCGAGGTTCGGGCTCCTCGCGCTGCTCCTCCTCGGGCGGCGGCTCGGAGCGACGGGTCCGCCTAGCCGCTCGGCGGCGCGGTTCTTGTTCTCCCCCACCGCCGTCGCGGCCTCTGCCACCACCACCTCGGAAATCCTCACGATCACCTCTGCTCGGTCCTTCGCGCCGCAGACCACCACCGGTATCGCCTCTGCCACCGCCACGCTCGCTCGGACCACCACGATCACCTCTGCCACCGCCGCGATCAGGACCGCCTCTGCTCGGGCCGTCGCGATCACGACCGCCGCGGTCGAGACCACCAGCGACGCTGAATCCGGCGCGAGATGGCTCGGCGTCGTCGTAGCCATCATCGGCTCTGCTGACGACGCTGCTGCGCCGCTCCGAGCGCCGGCGCGGCGCCGGCTCCGGAGCGTATCCCGCCTCGTCTTCGGCCTCCTCGGCGAGATCGGCCAACTTGTCGTCCATGTCGGCAGCCTTGCCGGTCTGGACGACCGAAGCGCCGTGTCGGATGTGCTTCTTCCTGTCGAGCACCAGATCGCTGGCGTCGGTGCCGGTGTCGCCGCCGAGCATGCCGGCGACATCGAACACCTTGACGTCGATGGTCGGTTCCTCGTCGTCATCTTTCGAGGCGGCACCGTGGTCTTCGGGTTCCTGTTTCTTGCGACTCTTCAGGTGCTCGGTCGCTCGCTCGTGTTCGCGGACCTGTCCGGCGACTTCGCGGGCGCCGCGGATCTGATCCTCGGTCAGCATCGTCTTCGCATCGGCCGCTGCTTGAGCCCGGATCGACGTGGTCGAGTAGATGAACAGGCCCACCGCGCCGCCAGCGCCACCGAGCAGCAGCAGAGCGAGGTAGAGGACGCGGCCGATGAAGGGGATGTGGCCGGTCTGATAGCCGTTCGACTCATCGACGGTGTTACGATCGCCGATCTTGAACGAGGTGACGACGAACATGCCGGCGAAACCATCGTCGGTGCCGTCGATGATGCGGCAGTTCTTGACCTCGGGGTAGCCGTAGAGACCATGGTCCTCGTTCTCACCCATCAGGTAACCCTTCAACTCGATAGGTCGGTTCCACTCGGCCAGTCCGACGAAGCCCTTGTTGACCTTCTCCGATGCCGCGATCAGTCCGAGGACTGCCCAGCCGCTGTCCGGGAACTTGTCGTCAGCCTCGCCGAGCGGCCGTCCCTTGAGGTAGATTGGTGAATCCCACTTGCCGATCGCGACATGCGTCACATCCTCGACGCCCCAGTCCTTGACCGTGTCCCAGGCGACCAGTTCCATCGCTATCGCATGGCCGGCGACGTTGTCCTTGCCGGAGCCATCGGTGAACTGCTTGTCGTGGCTGAGCCAGCCGCTGATGGTCAACGGTGTGCCACCGGTGGTCGAGGCGTTGATATCGTTCAGCCGTTCGGGCGCGGTGCCACCGTTGCAGCCTATCAGAGGAAGCACATCACCCTCCGTCCACTCCCCCGGGCTCGACGACAGTCGATTGTGCAACGTGATGTTCCGATGATCCGTCGACATCGTCGCCATCACCTCGCCCGATTCGGTGCCCCAGTCCGGCGGTGCGTCCGCGACGCAGCCGGCCAGCAGCACGGTCAGCATCATGATGACCGACAGCGGTGCCAGCATACGCCGTCGCATCATGTCCGACGGAGACACGCGGGCGTTGAAGAACCCTACCGGGACCTTCCGAGCCGTCTCGGGCGTCGTCATCGAGGACGGCGGGTCGAGCGACAGAGGTGGATGGGGGCATGAATCACCGAGGTGAGAGGTGGAGCCGGGGTCGGACGAATGGCGCGGACGGAGAGATTCGAACTCTCGTGGCGCGAGGCCACCGGATTTCAAATCCGGCGCAATGCCAGGCTATGCGACGTCCGCAGCGGAGCGGCCGAGGCGCCTTTCCGACATGAGGCTGCTGTTCGATGGCGGAATGGGCACTGGGCCGGCTCATAGGCCCCAGTAACCGGGCCGGAAGATGTCCGGCAGAGCGGTCGTTGCATCCGGGTGGGTCAGTCCGATGAAGATCACCATTACGAGAATGAAAGCAGACGGGAACAGCGCGGTCAGAGTCAACACACGCGAATCTTGCTCACCTGTCAGGTGCATGAATATACCAGCTATCATCAGGAACTTCGGAATCCCGATACTGACGAGAATCCACAGCGTGGTCGACCGCGAGAGATCTAGGCCGACCGCTCCCACTTCGATGGCGGTCAGCGCCATCAGGCCCCACATGTTCATCCAGTACGCGTCCTTTCCGAGAATCGTATGGCTCATCTCATCACCTCAGAACAGATAGAAGAACGGGAACACCAGAACCCAGACCAGATCGACGAAATGCCAGTACAGGCCGAAGTACTCGATGGTGACGGCGTTCTCGGGCGTGAACCCTCCTCTGAACGCCTTCAGGGTCAGATATGCCAACCCGATCACCCCAGCGAGGACATGCACCCCGTGCGTCCCGGTGGTGACGTAGAACATCGTCGCGGAGATCCGGATGTTGGTGGTGAAGTGACCGCCGTGCGCCCAGTGCGGCTGATAGGCCGATGCGTGGATGGAGTAGCCCTCGCTGACCAGCGACGGGATCTCGTGGCCGAATATATTGAATCCGATGAACCACTCGATCATCTTCAGGCTCAGGAAGAGCATCGCCAACATCATCGTGCAGCCGAGGTAGCGGTAGACCTTCTTGCGGCGGACCTCCTCGTCGAGGTCCGCCATCTTGGCGTACCGGAGCGCTTGAACGACGGTGAACGATGACAGGATCAGCGCGAAGGTGTTGATGGCGCCTGGTGCCAGATGCCACCAACTCGCAGCGATCAATTGGCTGGCCGGTTCGTAGCAGGTGTAGGTCTGGCTGGAGACGAGATTGCCGGCAGCGTTCAGTTCGTTGTACAGGTTCAGACAGTTCGGCAGCGCCGTCCTGTAGCGGATGTAGGTGCTGAACAGGCTGGAGAAGATCATCATCTCCGACATCAGGAAGATCCACATCGCGACCTTCCGGATGTCGATGTTCTGGAACGGTGCGCCCCGCGCCTTCGGCTCGTAGGTGCCGTCGAACGACATGTCTTGCTGCCACCACACATAGAGGCCGGTCGAGATGATGACCAAGCCTAGCACTACGCCCGCGAGCGCGCTAGTGATGTCGTCGGTCGCCGCGATGTCGCCGAACACGAACAACTTGGCGAACGAGAACAGGAAGACACAGAAGCCGGCGCTGAGGATCAACGGCGCCCACGAGTTGTGTGGTGCGCCATGGCTCCAGTCGTGCGGTCCGAAACCGCTCGGATAGTGGTCGCTCAATGGTTCACCTCCGAGTCGTTAGGCACCATCAGTCGGTCGATCCAGCGACCAAACCTGCCGGGTTCGTGCGCCAGATGCTCGTTCGCGTTGCGCAGTACCGGTAGGTTGTCAGGGTCGAACGACGGCGTCGGCGGCGGACTCGTCGTCATCCACTCGAACGACCAACCTCCCCACGGATCGTTCGGCGCCGGCTCGCCCCGAGCCAGGGTCTTGATGATGTTGAAGACCATGATCAGGTTGGAGGCGAAGAAAATGAACGCACAGACGGTGATGAACATGTTCCAGTCGGCCGCTTCCGCCGGCAGGCTGCTGAACTCGCTGGTCGTGACGAAGTAGGTGTGGGTGCGCCGCGGCATACCCCAGACGCCGAGCCTGTGCATCGGCCAGAATATGCCGTTGTAGGCGATGAAGCCGATCAGGAAGTGCAGCGTGCCGAGTCGTTCATCGAGCATCTTGCCGCTGACCTTGGGGAACCAGTAGTAGACCGCTGCGAACAGGCCGAACAGGGTGCCTCCGACCAGCACGTAGTGGAAGTGAGCCACGACGAAGTACGACTCGTGAAGGTGCAGGTCGAGCGCGATGGCCGGGAAGAACATCCCAGAGATGCCGCCGAGA
>CAUZSY010000015.1:0-17603 GCA_963582725.1 Candidatus Thalassarchaeaceae archaeon | reverse complement strand
GCCGCTGTCATTGAACAACTCGATGCCGACCAGTTCCATCGTCGCGACGCCACTCAGCACGCCTACGCTGGCGCCCTCCAGTTCCTCTGCGTCCTCGACGACCGATGATGCATCGAGGCTGGCGTCGTAGAGCCAGAGGTCACCTATCCGCCAGGATGACAGATTTGCGAGGATCGGTGGCAGGACCACCTCGTCATCGTCCGCAGAATCATTCGTCGAGCCGTTGGTGCCATCCTCCGAACCATCCTGCGCAGTCGAGAAGAGACCCCGGGTCCGGCTGGCGTTCGACGGCGAGAGGAGCGCATCGAGGCTCGGCGCCAGCAGCAGCGTCGCGCAGAGCAGCAGTGCGAGGTTGGGCCGCATGCGGTCCGCTGGAACGGAATCGCTCATCAGGTCGTCGGCGGATTCTGCCCCTGTGCGAGGGTGCAGCACCCCCAACCTTCATTTCGACGACTGCGCGTCGGCATTCCATGGCGAAGTTGTGGGTGATGTTCCTCACCTCGCTGCTCCTAGTATCGACGATGAACCTGTATGCAGAGATCCGAGAGCCCGACCTGATAGGAATCGAGGAGTTACCGAATTTCACCCGTGAGACTGTGAAGGTGGAAGGGACTCTGACCAGTTACGTGCGCGACCCGTACGATTCCGGCGACGACAGGATCGACCTGCAGGTGCAGAACGGCTGGAGGGTCGTCAAGGTGCGCTGGTACGAGACGGGCCACACTGACGACATCCCGCCGATCGGCTCGACCGTCATCGTCGAAGGGGAGGTGGCCGAGTGGAATGGCAGGCTCTGGCTGCAAGCGAACGGTCTCGGTTCGGTGTACGCGAAACCGGGTGAGATGACTACACCGGTCGGGGTCAGCCTGACCGAACTGTCGTTGAACGCGTCGAGATACGATGGAGTGTCTGTCACCGTCGAAGGCTTCACCGGCGATGTGCTGCAACCGAACCTGACCCGTCAGACACTGTCGATAATGGACAATCCGTCATACTCCAACACCGACCACGTGCTGTCGATGCGGGTCGAGGGTCGAGTCGCAGAGTGGTACGAATCGGGCAGTCAGGTCAGAGTCAGGGGGTGGATGCAGTTCGACGAGCGCTCCTATCGCTGGCAGTTGTTCGTGCAGGGCGGCGAGATCACCATCCTCCATGCGGCTGGCTCGAAGAGCCTGTCCTGGGCCGCCGACACCAAGACTTGGACCTATGACATCGGCAAGCACGTGACCATCCTAGGCACAGGCGTCGCGGATGGCAGCGAATGGGCCGTGCAAGGTCCGACCGAGACCGACCGCATATGTCTGCTGCCAGCCGCTGATGCGACTTCGTCCGACATCGATGGGGTCTCGAAAGCGTGGTCCGGCAGACTGATCTGGTACGAGATCACACAGAGCATCTGCCTCGACGCCGGCCACGACCCGCTCGCCCTCAATCCGGTCGGCACCTACGGTACCGATGCCATGCCGCTCGGCAGTCTGGCACTCGACCCGTTCCGTTACGTCAACGGCACCTACGAGTTCGATGGATACATCACCGACCCGATCTCTCCCGACTACAACAAGGGCTATCTCGCCGACGGTCCGGATTACTTCAGCCGCAGCACCAAGATACGGCTGGTGCTGATCGGCGAGCGCTCAGAATGGATCGAAGCGGGTCAGGCGGTCAGAGTCAACGCGACCGTCATCTGGGACACGGCCGACGCGCGAGTCATCATCGAAGCGCGTTCGATGAACCTGACCGGACCTACTCCGACTCCCGCCGCTCTCGAATGGGGCGGCGGCTTCGACTCGTGGCGCTGGGAGGTCGGCAAGCGCGTCTCGATCCACGGCGTCATCAACGAGAGCGCCGACGGCTCGCTCTGGATCGAGCGTAGTGGCAGCAGCGAACGGCTCTGCCTGCTCGGCGATGGCACCGAAGCGAGCCAACTAGCGGGCAACAACGAGACACTGGAGTGGATAGGTCGTCTCGTCACCACTGACGATCTGAAGGACAACGAAGCGATGTTCTGCCTCGACCGTCGCTGATTCTGCGAGATGAACGGTGAACGGGCGACAAGGCATGGTCGGAGAAGTGGTGCTGAATGGATCCGTTCGTCATCAATTTTCTCTGGTTCATCGGTTCGTTCCTGTTCGGCGTCATGCTCGGCTGCATGACCGGTCTGATTCCGGGATTCCACGTCAACAACGTGGCGCTGTTAGCCGTCTCGATGGCCCCGCTGGCGATCGGTGTCGGCATCCCGCTCGATGCGGTCGCCGGCACCATCGTCGCAACCGGCACTGTCCACACCTTCCTCAACTACATTCCCAGCGCTCTGGTCGGCGCACCGGACGGTGACACCGCGCTTGCCCTGCTGCCCGGTCATCGGATGCTGATATCGGGACAGGCGGCTCAAGGTGTCGCCTATTCTGCCCGCGGTTCTCAGATGGGGATGTTCCTGAGCGTCCCACTCCTCGTAGTCGCGCGGCTGCTGTTCGGGACGAATCCCGGCCTCGGACTGTATGATGCGAGTCGTGAGATCCTGCCCTGGCTGCTACTCGTCATCTCGACCTTCCTCATCCTCACCGAAACGACCCGGCTGCCCTGGCCGGTCTGGATGCAGAAGATGACTGCGCGGATGCGATGGGAGTTCCGGAAACCGCTGGAATTCACCATTCCGTTCGGGCACGGCAAGATCAATCGCCGCTACGAATCGCTCGACCTGCGGCTAGGCAACGCCAGTCGTATCTGCGGCATGCTGGCGGCGACCGCCTTCTTCCTGCTGTCGGGATTCTACGGTTGGGCGGTCTTCGAACTGCCGGCCCGCTCGCCGGTCGGCATCCCGTCGGCCAGCCTTCTGATGCCGGGTCTGGCCGGCCTGTTCGGCATCGCCAACCTGATCGACATCTATGTGACGACCTCGGAGATGCCGCCGCAGGAGCCGAACTGGGAGATGCCGGCGATCAAGCCGTTGGCGGTGCCGACCTTCCTGTCGGCAATCTGCTCCGCGGTGATGGCCATCCTGCCGGGCATGACCGCCGCGCAGGCGACGGTCGTCGTGATGACGGTGCGCAACCTGTGGGGGAAATTCACCGACCCGAACTACATTCCGGCTGACTTCGAGTACGGACCCGGCATGCGGGACTTCCCGCGCCCGGGCGGGATTGCGGCAGCAGGCGCTGGCGCAGGCGTTGGCACATTGGCGGTCGGCGGCGCCGCTGTCGCGGCGACGACGGCGGTGGCGCGGAGGAGCACTCAGACCGATGCCGGTTCGACGGCACCTGTGAGCGATGGAGCATCCGACGAGGACGTCTGGGGCGGTGAGTCGGTGAACGGCGGAGTGGTGTCCGGCGAAGAGAGAGCGAAGAAGGGCGCTATCTGGAAGGGGCTAGTCATGATTGTGCTGCCGAGCCTGCTGATGTGGGATGCCTTCAGATCACGGGAATACGTCTGTGAGGCCATCCCCTTCGGTAACCCGATCACCGTCGAAGGCGTCTCCATCCAACCCACGCACGAACTGTGCAGCATGTTGTTCGGCCAGACAACACTCGGTATATCGGGGCAATTCCAGATCGCCTTGGTGATCGCGATCGTGGCTCTCGGCGTGCTGCTGCACTTCCTCGAATTCGGCAAACTGGTCAGTCGGAGGTTCGTCAACTCTCCGCCTGTGATCGATAGCGCCGGCGGCGACGCCGTGCAGGATGAGAGCGGTGCGATCCCCGCCACCGAGATTCCGGCGGCGACGGTGGCGGGTGTGGCGGCCGGTGGGGCTGTAGTGGGCGCGGCGACGGCCGGTGGTCTGTCGGCGGCCGATCTAGCAATTTTCGATGGCGCCCGCGGCGAGGCCTTCGAGGCGGCCGAGACCTCGCCGGACCTCGACCTCGACGCCCATTCTCATCAGCAGGATCTGGAGGTCATCGCGGTCCTCTCGAGCGTCAACACCTCGGTCACCGTGATGGTCCTCGGATTCCTGTACATGGTCGGTCGGCCGCGCTCCGGCGCCGCTCTGGCCCTCAACATGATGTATCCGATCGACATCTGGAACTCGTACGAGCCGCCCGCCGATTTCGTCAGACTGCTCGCCATCACGATAGGGTCCGGATTGATCGCGGTCCCAATCATGTTGAAGGTCGGCAAGGGGATGCTGAAACTGCACGAGATGATACCTCTGCGGACCATGGTGGGAACGGTCATCCTGTTCGTCTCGGCACTGGTCTGGTTCAGCACCGGCTGGATCGGTGTCGGGGTGTTGATAATCGGCACGGTGATGGGTCTGATGCCGCCTCGGATAGGTATCCGTAGGTCGCACGGCATGGGCATCATCCTGGTGCCGATAATGATCTACACGTTCGCCTCCCAACTCGACAGCTTCGGTTTCATCTGAGGTCGCTGAGCGATGGCTGACGGCATCATCCTCAAGACGCGAGGCTGCGCCCGGTCGGACAGGTGGCCCTATGTCGGTGAGCAGGACACCCCTCGGAATCATCCTTCTGATGCTGCTCTCCACAACCCTGACCCTGCTCCTTCCATCACCCTTCCAAGGTGATATGACCGACGGCGGCGAGAATACTCTCGACGCTTCCAAGGAGAGGCTGTCGGCAGCCGGTGGTAGCACCGCTTGCACCGGCACCATCTGTATCTCAGAGGTGCTGGTCAATGCGGCCGGCGGCGAGACCGATCCGCCCGGTGCCGACCACAAGCAGGGAGAATGGATCGAAATCCACAACAACGGCACATCCTCTGTCGACCTCTCGTCGTGGTCGCTGAAGGATCACTACCCGAGATCGATGAGTATCGATGTCACACGAGTCCATCTGCCCGCAGGTGCGACAGATGTGACGCTGGGCGCGGGCGACTACATCGTCATCGCGCGCAACGGCGACGGCGGCAACTGCGGTCTCTGTCTGAAGAACAGCGGTGGCAATGTCACCCTCCTCGATGGCTCCGGCACTGCGGTGGACAAGGCGGGCTGGTCGTCGTCCGGCGCCGAAGGGACGACGCTGATCCGCGACGCGACCGATCCGACCGCGGACTGGATCGGCTCCAGCCAGATGACGCCGGGCGCCGCCAACTCAGGCGCCACGACACCGTCAACGGTCATTGACACGGGCGTACGCATACGCGAGGTCCTGGCCGACGCCTACTGGACGGTCGACAATGCCAGTTGGCCCGGCGGTGAATGGTTCGAGTTGGAGAACATCGGCAACGACACGGTCGATCTGACAGGCTGGTTCGCCAAGGACTTGGCAGGCAACAACATCTCTCTGAACTCGACCCATCTGATAGACCACGCGAACTCCACCAGCATCGAGCCGGGGGCTCGCCGAGTCGTGGCGATCGGTGACTTCCGCTCGTACGGCGTCCTCAACAACGGCGGCGACGGCATCACGCTGTATCTCGACAACGGTTCGATCGCGGATGACGTATCCTATCCCGCCGCCACCGCCGGCCGGAGCCAAGTGGTCGATGCGACCGGTTCGCTCTGGACCACCTCTCTCTGGCCGACGCCGGGCGAAGTCGATGCGCTGTCGCTGAACGGCACCAGCGACCTGTCGATCAACGAGGTCCAGATCAATGCCACCAACCAGAGCGAAGCCTATCCTGAGGGTGAGTGGATCGAGTTGTATCTGGACAGCGAGGCGAGCGGCAGCATCGGACTCGGCGGCTGGACCGTGCGGACCGCGACGGGTGGACTGATCAATGCGTCCGGTCTCGTCGACTGCACCTGTCAGGTCGGCTCTCCAGGCATCCTCTCGGCCGGCGACTTCGGCGTCGTGCAACTGAACGGCAGCGGCGCGGAGATGCTGTACGGCGGCGACATGCTGTCACTGGTCGACCCGAGCGGCGCCATCGTCCAGACGGTCGACTGGGGCACCTGGATCCCGAGCAACCGGACCCTGATCCCGGTAACGCAGGGCGCCTCGGTCCTCTGGACACTGTCATCGTACAACACCCCGGCAGCCATCAACCCGGGCCAGGGTGGTGGCAGCGCCAACGAGGACTACGATGTCAGGATAACCGAGTTCATGCCGAATCCGTTCGGCAACGACACGGTCGCAGCACCCGGAGGGGAGTGGATCGAGGTGACCAACACCGGCAATGACTCGGTGAACCTTTCCGGCTGGCGATTGCGGACCAGCGGCAATCTGGGAATCAGCCAGATGACGGCCGGCGACGACCTGACGCTCGACTCCGGTGAGCGGTTGGTGGTGCATGTCAATCTGACTTCGAGTTTCTGGCTGACCAACAGCATGGGCAGCCTCAGCCTGCAGGACGACTTCGGCATCGAGGTCCATTCGGTGGTCTACAACATCGCCATGTCGGGCACCGCGATGGTCGCCGACCCGACCGATGAGAACGGCTCCTGGGTGTTCTCGCCCTGGCCCACTCCTGGTTCGCCGAACCCCACCTTCGAAACCCCCTACACCGGCACCACCAGTGTCACCATCAACGAGGTGATGCCGCAGTGCAGCGGGGATGAGGATGTGCCGTTGGACGGTGAATGGATCGAACTCAACAACACCGCCATACTGCCGCTCAACCTGTCACGCTGGACCTTGATGGACGAGGATGGCAAGGGCATCTTCATCCAGCCCGGGGCGATCTGGAACCGCAGCACGAGCGACCTCATGCTCAACGGACTCGATTACGCCGTCATCATGATGGAAGAGTCGTTCCTCGACAACTCGGGCGACGGTCTGACGCTGGTCGATCCCAACGGCGATGTGCACGACGCGGTGTCTTGGTCGAGAAGCGATGACTGCGAATCGCTGGAACCCGGTGACTCAGGCTTGGAAGAGACCCTCGCGCCATCGCCAGGTCAGGCGAATCCCAGACCGGCGGTCTGGAACGGCGACAAGAATGTCAGATTCTCGCGCCTGATGGTCGAGGAGGTCAATGGCCGAGGGCACGACTGGCTGGAACTGACCAACATAGGTGATTCAGTGGTCCAGATGGAGGGTTGGACCATCTCCCGCAACCGGTCCGGAAAGGAACCGTGGCTCAGCGTCTTCCGCGAGTTCTCCTTGACCGCGGGCGATACGGTGATCCTGACAGCAGAACCCGACAACCTCTGGCAGGACGCTCGCATCGTGGCTCTCGACGGCGATGTGATCCTCAACAACATGCCGTATCTGCCGGACAGCGGCGGCGCCCTACAACTGATCGCGCCCGACGACAGCGTCGTCGACGCGGTGGTCTACGGCACCGGAGATGCGACGATGGCCGGCTGGACCGGACCGGCCATCAGCAACCCGCCGATGGCCGAGGCCGAGGGGCTCATCCACATGCGTGGGGACGGCTGCGATGAGATGCCGGACACCGACAGCGCCGCCGACTGGGAAGTGCGCTGGCTGCGCATGGGCTCAAGCCTGTTCTGTGACGATTCCTCCTTCTCTTCGAGTGGCGTCCTGACGCCATCCATCGGTCCCCATCAAACCCTAGGCCAACTGCTCGAATGGCTCGACGGCACCCAGACCTCGCTGCACGTGCATGTATACGAACTGGATTCACCCGAACTGACGCAGAAACTCGTCGATCTGGCGCAGAGCGGCGTCGAGGTGACGCTGCTTCTGGAGGGCTGGATATACGCCTCCTCAGACCGACTGGCGCTGCAGCGCGGTTATGCATCGCTGGTGGCCGACGCCGGCGGCACCGTCCTCTGGATGGTCGACCCGCCGGCCGGCACATCGCCGGCCGCCCCTTACGCTTTCATCCACTCGAAGGTCGCGGTCCGGGACGGCACCTCGATCTGGATATCGTCCGGCAACTGGAAGCGGACCAGCCAGCCGCTCGACGGTGACAGCGGTAACCGTGAATGGTCGCTCTTCATCGACGCTCCGGAGGTCGCCGAGAAGGTGCTCGAGAGGATGCTCTGGGACGAGGACACCGGACATCTGCACATCGCTGAATGGGACGAGGACGACACCTATCTCGGTCGTCCCTCCTCGTGGTACCAGGAGAGTCCGCAGCACTCACGTGCCGACCCTCCAGCCACCCCGACCACCTTCACCGGCGCCTTCTCAGGCCGCCTGCTGACCTGTCCCGATGACTGCATCGGTGGTCTGGTCGACCTGATCGGACAGGCAGATTCGACGATCGACATATCGGTCCAGTACTTCGACCCGGATTGGACCTGGGGCTTCGGTGAAAACCCTCTGATGGTCGCCATCGAGGCGGCCATGGTCGAGCGCAACGTCAGCGTGCGGATTCTGCAGAACGCGGCCTACGCGGACGAGGACGATGACATCAGGGAGATGGTGCACCACGTCAACGAGAAGTGGAACAGGACGATGGGGCTTGACGCGACGGCGATTCTCATGTCGACCGAGGACGGCATCCTGAAACTGCACAACAAGGGCATGATCATCGACGGCGAGACCGTTCTCGTGTCGAGCATCAACTGGGGTAGCAACAGCGCTCTGCGCAACCGCGAGATGGGCATCGCCATCCACCATGCGGGCTTGGCGGCATACTATCTGGCGTCGTTCGAAGAGGACTGGAATCGGCTCGACGACACCACCGACACCGATGGCGACATGCTGCCCGACCGCTGGGAGATCGAACACGGACTGAACCGCACCACCTCGCTGGTGCCGGGCAGCGAGGTCTCCGAGCAGTCGCTCGACCCGGACGGTGACGGGCTGAACAATCTGAAGGAGTACGAACAGGGCGGAGACCCGTTCGATCCCGACACCGACGACGACTGCATCGGTGACGGCGCTGAGAAGACCTTCGCCGACCTGCATGGCGTCAATGTCTCCCACGCCATGACATCGTCAGACGCGGACGGTGACGGGACGCCGGACGGCGAGGCGTGGGGCTGCGCCACAGGGCTGCCGGACGATGGGGGCGGTGGCACCGATGGTGGCGGTGACGGCGGCGGTGACGGCGGCGGTGATGACCGGCTCATCCGCGAGGACGCGCTGTCGACGTCCTCGGCGAAGATGTTGCTCGGCGTCGTCGTGCTGGCGGCGATAGCGCTGGCCGGCGCGATGGTCGCGATGCTGCTCGGCAAGCGCGGTTCGGTCGAGGAGTCGCTGATCGACGATGTCGGCTACATCTTCGACGCCGGGCCGGGCCTGTCGGGTATCGGCGAGGCGGCCTATCCGACCCTGATGACCAGTGGCGACGCGGCGGCGGGGACCACAGGCGCTGGCATCGCTGCTGGCGATCCGGCGCACTACAGCTCGCAGTCCAGCAAGACCCGCGGTGCGGTTATTCTCGAGGGCACCAGCGTCGCTACGGATGCTACAGGCGAAGCGCGAGAGCGAACCAGCGGTCGGCACGACGGCGTCTTCGGAGCGCCGCAACTCGATGGTCGTGGCGGCGCGGCAGCGGTGCCGGAATCGGTTCCGGGCATGGATCCGGCAACGGTTCAGGCACACCTCGATTCAGGTTGGACCATCGAACAACTGCGCCAGCAGTACGGTGATCGGTGAGGTCGCGAACATGCAACTCGACCGGTTCATCCGGGCGGTCAATGGAGGTGCACCGGTAGGTCAGGAGGCGATAGGTGAATTCATCGATGGCGTCGTCGACCACAGTCTTGACGACGAACAGGTTGAATCCGCACTGCGAGCCATCCACGATCATGGCCTCGGTGACAGCGACACGATGGCGCTGACCTATGCGATGATGCGGTCCGGCGAGATGCTCGAATGGCCGGCCGGACTTCAGGCGACCATCGTCGACAAGCACAGCACCGGCGGCGTCGGCGACAAGGTGTCGATACCTCTGGCGCCGGCGCTGGCGGCATGCGGCCTGCACGTGCCGATGATCTCGGGCCGCGGCCTCGGCCACACCGGAGGCACTCTCGACAAACTCGAGAGCATGCCGGGATTCAGCGTCGAGATGTCCGTCGAAGCGATTCAGGATCAGGTCTCTCGGATCGGTGTCGCGATGGTCGGCCAGACATCCAACCTCGTGCCGGCCGACCGACGGCTGTACGCCATCCGCGACGTCACCGGCACGGTCGCGAGCATACCTCTGATCACCAGCAGCATCGTCTCCAAGAAGGCGGCTGAGCGTCCGGCCGCGCTGGTTCTGGACGTCAAGCACGGCAGAGCCGCCTTCAAGCCGGACCGTGAGGATTCGCTGGCCCTCGCTCGCAGCATGGTCGCAGCCGCCAATGGCTGCGGCATCGATACGACCGCGGTGCTGACCACGATGGACCAACCGCTCGGCTGCGCCGTCGGCAACGCGGTCGAGATCGTCGAGAGCGTCGAATGCCTGCGCGGCGCCGGACCGGCCGATCTGGAAGAGGTGGTCTGCACGCTCGGAGGCATCCTGCTGGTCGCGACCGGCAGGGCGGCCAGTCTCGAAGCCGGGGCGGTGATGATCCTCGACTCTCTGACCGATGGCAGCGCCTTCGAGAAATTCGTCGAGATGGCTGTCGCGCAGGGGGCCGATCCGGCACTGTTCGAGACCGAGCACTCTCTGATGCGCGGCCTCGGTCTGCTCGACGATGACCTGACGATGACCGAACTGACCTCTCCCGGGTCCGGCTGGCTCGCCGACATCGACGCGATGGCCCTCGCTCTCGTCTCCTTGGAACTCGGCGCCGGCCGCAGGGAACTCGGCGATGTCATCGACCATGCGGTCGGGATGATACTCGACGCGCAGGTGGGTGAGCGGTTGCAGGAGGGGCAGTCCTGGCTGACCGTGCAGCATCGAGGTGAGCTGACGGACGATGTGAGAGAACGATTGCAGGCCGCGATGACCCTGTCGGAATCCGAGGTGAAGGCGCCGTCCAGGATCGACGATATCATCCGGGCGGAGGATTAGCGAATGACCGGCCTCAAGTCGGGCCCTACTGTGGATTCGGCGGATGAGAGCCGTCTCGGCAGGGAGAGAGGGACATCCGGCTCGCGCCTGCACCACATCGACGGAATGCGGGCGCTGGCCATCCTGTTCATGGTCTGGGTGCACATCGCAGCGGCCTTCAGACCGGTGACGACGGCGCCGCTAGTGGCACTCGCCGTCTCGTCGGCCTTCGGCGGACTGGCGGCGCCGCTGTTCGTCACGATATCGGGCTGGGGGCTGCACCGGAGCGCGTCCCGTCGAATCGCCACAGCTGCCAGCCCGTTCGCTGACGTCGGCCGCTGGCTAGCGCCGCGTATCGCTCTCCTCGTGGTCTGCCAGCTGATCATCAATCTCCTGATGTCGCATGTCTTCCACTGGTCGACACCGGGCGTCCTGACGCTGTTGGCGCTGGCCGCCGTGCTCGCACCCTGCACAGCCGGCCTAGCGACGCGAACGAGAGCTGCCTTGGCGATGGCTTTCGCCCTGTCTCCACTGCTGCTCGGCGATCTCACCGGCCTCGGCTGGACCTGGGATCAGCGGATGGGTGGGGCAGACTTGGTGGGTACATTTGAGAGACTGTTCTGGAACGGAGCATATCCGGCCCTGCCGTGGCTCGCCTTCTCGCTGCTCGGCTCACTGATCGCCGACATGCCCCGGCCTCGCCGGCTCACCGCCGCGACAGCGATGATCCCAATCGCCCTCGCGGCGACCTTCCTGCTGCGACCGGAAGGGGGGGAACTGGTCGCCACCATCGGCCTCGCGAGCCTGACCTTCTTCCCGGCCAGCACGCCATTCGTGCTGGTCGCCGCGACGACCGTTCTGTGGATTCATCTAGGCCTAGAATCGACTGAGGAATCCGCCTTCTGGAAGCACCGCTCCGGCCGCGATGTGATGGCTCTCGGCAACCTATCTCTGACCGTCTACGTGCTGCACTTCATGCCGCTGGCGATGCTCTGGCACACTCTCGGAGCACCGCGGGCCGATCTGCTAACCATGTCGCTCATGGTCATCACCTACACCGTCCTCTGGATACCCCTCGCCGGCCTCCACACACGCTTCCTACCACGACTATCGCTTGAACGCCTGCTCGAACGCATGACGAGTCAGTGAGGACGCGTCTTCACATCGATCGGAGTTTGGATAAGAGGCGATTCCGTCCGGAATCACGACCGAGTCGCCTTCAGAGAAGGCGGGGTTATCTGCTCTGACGCCGGGAACGGATTGATAATGGAGCATGCATCCCATGTTTGCATGTCAGGTAACGGTGGGCCTCGAACTGTCTCGGCCCGAGTCGTCGTGATGATGATGATGCTAGGCGTTCTTTCAGCAGGAATTCCCAACGTTGCGGCCATCACAGGAAATGAGACCGTCTCACTCTCAAACGTGACCACCAGTTCAGCGAAGGTGGATGTTACAAATCTGGATTCAAACGACACATACTACTGGTGGGTCTTCATCTTCAATCCCGATGGCAGCACCTGGGGATCTAGTGGATACAGAGCCATCACAAACACCGTCAATGGCGGGTACAACTTCACTTGGATTACGCCAACAGCGAATGGGACCTATACCGTCTTCGGCAGAATAACAGGGAGTTCATTCCAGGAATATGACAACTACACGACCCACTTCACGATTGGAACGGGACTCACCGGAAATGAGTCGATCCACGCATCGAGCATCACGCATGTCGGAGCAACGGTCACCGGGGTAAACCTGAGTGGCACCGAGGTCTATCAGTGGTCTGTTTTCTCCTATTTCCCGAGCGGCTCTCTCCATGATTCGGACAGCGGCATCTGGAACAGTCAGAATAGTAGTACGATGACTGCATCAGCCGCCTGGTCTCCAGGCAATTTCCAGGGCAACTATTCGGTATCCTTCCGTCTCTACGAGTACTGGAACCAGACCCTGTTGGACACTTGGAATTCCACCTACTATCACGCAGGGACCACCAATCTGACCCCTGACCAGTACGAACCGAACGATTCTCCCACCGCCGCGACGGCCATCCAGTTGAACACCACGACTGCAGCCAATGTCCACAACGCTGGCCAAGACGATTACTTCACCCTGAATCTCACCACTGGCTCGATGAATCACGTCAATCTGTCATTCCTGCACAGCACCGCGGATCTGCAGTTGAATGTGTACTACACCAACAGCATCGGCAACAACATCATGATCGACTACAGCCACAGCACCTCTCATAACGAGCAGGTCGTGTTCAACCTCACGACCTATCGAGCGATAATCATCTGGGTGTTCTCCTCTGGTGGGACCTCTAGTTACAATCTGAGCGTGCATTCCACCGGGACACCGCCGCCGCCTCCCTCGTCGGGGGATGTCAACGAACCGAACGACTCCTTCGCGAGTGCCGCCTCGGTGACTTCTCCCTCAACCCAGAGCAACTTGACGATTCACAATTCGACGGATGAGGACTTCTTCTCCATCAATGCGATCACGGGCACGACATACTGGGTGAACATCACCTTCACTCATTCACTGGGCGACCTCGACATGGATCTGTACGATTCCAATCAGAATCTGGTCGACTGGTCGTCAGGTGTGGGCAATTCCGAATCGGTGACCTACTCGCCGACCACGAATCAGACGCTGTACGTACAGATCGACGGCTGGGGTGGCGACACCAACTCCTACTCGATCAGCTTTGTTGGATCGGGTTCCGGCGGCGGTGGCAATGGTACGGGAACGGGGACGGAATGGGTCAACATCTCGAGCATGAGCGAGACCCACGGCGCCTGGACCTATGGCAACCTGTCTACCACATCGACATACGAATTCGACTGGTACTGGACCTATTGGAACGGTACCGCCCACAACGTGCAGCAACAGGCCACCGTCTCGATCTCCGGCACCAGTGGGGCGAACAACGTCACCCACAACCCACCGGCGTGGGCCGGGACATGGTGCTTCTTCGCACTGCTCTGGGAACAGTCTGTCACCGGTTGGACTTACGTCACCGAGGACGGCCGGTGCATGGAGCACCAGATAGGCGTCATCAATGTCACATCCGACAACTCGGGTTGGGTGACGACGGAGAACCTGACCGCGGGAGCGACCTACACCATGTTCTGGTTCGTCACCGATTCGACCTGGCAGACCACCCATGATCAGGCGAACTTCACCTTCGTGCCGACAGCAAGCACCGGCGTCCAGTCAAACCACACCATCCAGTTCAACAACAGCGGGCCGGGCATCGACCACTGCCTCATCGTGCAGGTGGCCAACAGCACCAACATCATCGTCGAGCAGGTGTCTGACTGTTGGACAACCTCGGTGACCCCTCCGGCCACTGGCGATATTTACATCACACGTCTGAACGAAACCCAGGCCCTGTATACCGCAGATAACCTGACGACTGGAGTGAATTACACGATAGTCGGGGAACACACGCACTGGAACGGGAGCGCCCATTCTTCACTCGGCACCTTCCAGACCAACTTCGCGGCGAATGGCAGCCAGTACGACCTGAATGTGACGATGATCTCGTACGAGGTGGGCGGACACTACTGCCTGCTCGGAGACCTGTACGACATGGACCATTCTCTGAATGGAACGATTATCAACAGCTCCGCTGACTGTTGGACGAAGTCATTCATCGACACCCAGGTCATCTCTGATGTCGGAGCCGATGTCGACCTCGCCAACCTGACGTCCGGAGACACTTACACAGTCGACTGGTGGCTGTTCGACGGCACCGGACCATCATTTTCGGATTCCGGCAACTATCAGGTGACCATGCCGGCGAATGGCAGCGATTCGACGACGGTCCCCTGGACCATGCCGACATCGAGCGCCCAGAAGTGCTTCTACGCCGAGGTCACGAACAGCAGCGGCTCCCTAGTCGACAGCGCCAGCGACTGCTTCGTACCATCCCTGCCCGAGTTGTGGATCTCACAACTGTCCAACACCTCCGTCTCCTTCTGGTCGGACAACCTGACCACGGGCATTGACTATGACTGGAGCGTCTCGGTGTTCCACGGCAGCAACAACACGACCTATGTGTCGAGTGGATTCCAGACGTTCAACGCGACCTCTTCGCTGGTGTCGAACAGTTGGAACTGGACCGTGCCTCCGACCAGCGGCGGCTACTGCGTCGAGGTGGTTCTCCTCGACGGGCAGGCATCGACCCCGGTCACCTTGGACAGTGACTACGATTGCTTCTCCATCATCTACGACGCCGACGGCGATGGCATCTGGGACGAGAACGACACCTGCCCGAACACGCCCGTCGGCTCTTCGGTCGACATGAACGGCTGCGCCGACAGTCAGAAGGACACCGACGGTGATGGATTCACCGACGACGTCGACGCATTCGTCAACGACCCGACCCAGTGGGCCGACACCGACGGCGACGGCTACGGCGACAACTCGTCCGGAAACAACGGCGACGCGTTCCCGCAGGACTCGACCCAGTGGGCCGACAGGGATGGCGACAACCACGGCGACAACGCGACCGGCAACGACGCTGACGCCTTCCCCGATGACTCGACCCAGTGGTCCGACGTCGACAACGACGGTTGGGGTGACAACCCGGGCCTCAACAACTCGGACGCGTTCCCGCTGGACCCGACTCAGTGGACCGATCAAGACGGCGACGGCTACGGTGACAATCCGAACGGATTCAACCCCGACGCGTTCCCCACCGAGCCCTCCCAATGGTCTGACCGCGACGGCGACGGCTACGGTGACAACGCGACGGGCTTCGAGGCTGACGCCTTCCCGGACGATTCGACCCAGCACGCTGACAGGGACGGTGATGGATACGGCGACAACCCGACCGGCAACAACCCTGACGCATTCCCTGATGACACCACCCAGCATATCGACCGAGACGGTGACGGTTACGGTGACAACGCCAGCGGCAACCAACCCGACCACTGCCCGGACTCCCCGGCCAGTGCTCAGGTGGATGAGAACGGATGCGCCGAGAGCGAGAAGGACGACGACATGGATGGCGTCATGAACGATGTCGACGCGTGTCCGGGCACGCCGGCCGGTGAATCGGTGGATGGCACCGGCTGCGGCGACAGTCAGAAGGACGCCGACCGCGACGGTGTCATGAACAACATCGACCAGTGTCCCGGCACGGCGCTCGACGATGAAGTCGATGCGCGAGGCTGCGCCGACTGGCAGCGAGACACCGACGAGGATGGTATCAAGGACGACCGCGACCACTGCAACGACACCGCCCCGGACACGCCGGTGGACGGCTACGGCTGCTCGGCCGATCAACGGGACGGTGACGAGGACGGGGTATCGGACGCGCTCGATATGTGTCCGAACTCACCGGGCGGAGCTGATGTGAACAGCGCCGGCTG
The DNA here is from genome assembly GCA_963582725.1 of Candidatus Thalassarchaeaceae archaeon. Taxonomy (GTDB): domain Archaea; phylum Thermoplasmatota; class Poseidoniia; order Poseidoniales; family Thalassarchaeaceae; genus CAUZSY01. Next base: position 1,482 of record CAUZSY010000015.1, on the reverse strand, counting down.
CGCCGCTTCGGAACGCGACCTCGACGGTGACGGACTGAGCGACGATCTCGACGTGTGCCCGTTCACACCAGAGAACGAGTCGATCGATGCAAACGGCTGCGCCAAGTCGCAACTGGACAGCGACAGCGACACAATATCGGATGCTGACGACCTCTGTCCGATGACCCCTGAAGGCGAGCAGATCGACCTGACCGGCTGCTCCAGCAGCCAGGTCGACAGCGATGACGACGGCGTCTCAGACGCCGATGACCTGTGCCGCAACACGCCGACCGACGAGCAGGTCGACCCGAACACCGGCTGTCCGCCGGATGGTGACATGGACGGCGTCAAGGACTCGGCCGACGCCTGCAGGGGCACCGGCGCGAACCTGACGGTCGACACGGTCGGCTGTGCGCCGAACCAACTCGATGGCGACATGGACAGCGTCATGAACGATGTCGACGGGTGTCCGCAGACGCCGGTCAGCGAGCGCAGCGATGTCGACCAAGTCGGCTGTGGTGCCTCTGAGCGGGACAGCGACGGCGACGGCGTCGAGGACGCGAACGACGACTTCCCACAGGACGCCAGCGAATCATCCGACAAGGACGGCGACGGCGTCGGCGACAACTCCGACGCGTACCCGGAGGACGCTCAGGCGAGCGTCGCCGGTGAATTGGACGCGGGCGGCTACGCTATGTTCGTCATCGCAATCATCATCTTCGTCTTGCTGGCCGGACTCGGAACGGTGGGTCTGCGCATGCTGCGCGGCAAGAACGAGGTGAGCGGTGACACGGATCGGAACCCGTATGCGGGTGACGTCGGATTCGAGTCCATGGCGGGATACGGCTACACCGAGATGGCTGCGACCAGCGCTGTGATGGGAGACACGGCTGCGCCAGAGCAACAGCAGTGGACAGACGAGGACGGCAACCACTGGATACAGCAATCCGATGGCACCATCCTGCGTTGGAACGGCGTCGAGTGGGAGCACTACTCCTGAGCTCCATGGGCCCTCGATCGCCCCCTTTCCAGCCGATTCCTCCACGAACCGGATCGGCGGTTGACACGTGTCGATGAGTGGCGCCGCTGACCGGGTTCGAACCGGTGACCTATGGATTAACAGTCCATCGCTCCACCACTAAGCTACAGCGGCAACGAGGCCGGCCAGCGACCGCCCATTGATGAAGCAATCGGGATGACAGAGCCGAGCAGCACACCGAGTCGTTCGGTCGGGACGCGTTGGAGAAGGGAGGGCTCGGTCAGGTCATTCGATGAGTGCGTCAGAGCCATCATCGTCGTCGTCGGTATCGGCGTCGTCATCAGCATCGACAGCATCTCCTTCAGCACTGTCGTCTGCTGAGTCATCGTCGTCGACGGTGTCGTCCTCATCCTCGACGATGTCGCCCTCAGCATCGTCGGCTAGGTCGTCGATGTCGGTTTCGGCATCGTCGGCGTCCAAGGCGATGGCGCGGCCGAGAAGGCCTCCGGTGACCGGGGTTTGTC
>CAUZSY010000014.1:0-17763 GCA_963582725.1 Candidatus Thalassarchaeaceae archaeon | reverse complement strand
GACTCCGAAGACTTGGAAAAGGTGGCACAGAATTCTCAGAAGAGTGGGCTGGGCTCACGAATTCTGATGGGTCTCATCGGCCTCCTGATGTCACTTGTCATTGCAGCGGTCTCACTCTGGCATAGGTTCGGGATTCTGAGTGTCGACCTGAGTGGAGACCACCTCGCGCCGATTCGGGATTCGATGGGGACCCTCTCGACCCTGCTGTCATTGGTCATCGTCCTCGCGCTCGTGACTTTCATCTGTTCGATTCTCACCTTCATCGGATTGGGATTCTCAAAGAAGGCACTGCTTGGCAGTAGCGCGATCATGCTCGTTGTTCTGCTGGCATGCGTGTGGATGGAATGGAGCATCGTCCAAACCTTGTTTGGAGATAATCCCGAAAGCACCACTGATTGGCTAAGGAACCCTTTGACGATGCCACCGACACTCTTCGCTTACTGCAACCTTGCAGGGTTGGCGGTCATGGCGTTGATCGCGCGGCTCAGTCGGGCGAAAACAGAGAGTCCGCCCGAAGGGATCAAGCCGTCCTGGGTGTAGTCGAAACCGCCCGTGCCCTAGGTTGAGATTTCAATAGAAACAGAGAGCCGACTGATCGGTTTCGGATGTGTTGGAAGGGTCTATCCGAAAACCCATGCAACTGATTGAACCATGTTGGAAGGGCTTTCAGTGGGTCGGTTCAGCCGCCACCCTCTGCACAACAGAAGGGTCTGTTGGTGAGAATCACTCGTCTTCCATGCGCCGGCGACCGAACAGGGCGGCGCCGAACAGCGCCGTGGTCGCGACCAAGCCGGTGAAGCCGGGCATCCCCCGCCTGGACTGGGTCATGGTCTCATCACTGCCACCGCCGGTGCCGCCGGACGAGCCGGCATCGGAGTCGTCTTCTGCCGCCTGATCGTCCTCCGTCGTGCCATTGAACACCGGGTCGGACTCATCGATGGTCACCATGTCAGTGCCGAACTCCGGGTCATGGACCACATCCTCGGCGACTGGATAGTTGAAGCCGCCGATGAGGCGAACGCCCCGGTAGTTGGCGGTGTCGGTCGCCGGCAGGTCGGCTGCCGAGACGTTGCGTCGGCCGTGCACCTGGTAGACGACCTCGAATTCCATCTCCTCTCCATCCTCACGAACGGTCACGTTGTTGACCCAGCGCAGCCGGCCGAGTTCCGCAGCTCCGTCCTCGAAATGCAGTCCGCCGCCTCGGATCGCAGTCGCTCGCCTGACCGCGTCGGACCGCAGCTCGCCGTGGTCGGCACAGTCGCCTGTCACTCGGTCAAAGACATGTGCCGCAGTATCGTTCAGACGCTCCCTGCGGCTCATGTTCGCCTTGTCGTGTTCGGTCTCGTCGGTGGCCCCTCGCGCTTCGGTGTCGGTCGATGAGGAGCCGCTCGAATCGGACGAATCGGTGGATGAGGTATCCGAATCCGAGCGATTCGCCTCTTCCTCCTCGGCATCACGCTGGTCCTCGGGCTTCATCTCCTCCTTGTGCTCCGATTCACGCGCCTCGTAAGCGATCGGCGTCAACTCGACCCGGTCGCCATGCTGGTCGATCTCGGTGACCTTACCCTCTTCGCAGACATTCAACCTGGCGCTGCTGTCACGAGTCGCTCCGACCGCGTCATCTCCGACGTTCCGCCTGGCGTGACCGACCACCGCCTTTGGCTCGGCCAACTCGTCGAACTGGGTTCTCATCCAATCACCGACCCGATCGTCCATCCGGTTTGCGGTCGCCACCTCGGTGACCGCGAACAGACGGCTGTCGTTGCCGTTCAGCGTGTCGTTGATGTGGACCCCATCCCAACCGCGGATCCGCACATCGTAATCCCAAGTGGTGTTGAGCACGTGGCCAGTGACGTCCGAGGAGGCTATCTTGTGGCTCTCCCTGACCGTTATCCTGTCGTCGGAGTCGCGGTCGACCCTCACCCTGTAGTGGGGCACGCTCTCGATGTCGACGACCTCGTCACGAGTCGTGCCGCGGAAGGTGATCTCGACAGCATCCAACTTCGACGTGTTGTCCCTCATGCTGTTCGCCCGCACGCCCTCGTAGGTGATGTTCTCCGCCACCAGCGTGAAAGAGATGCTCCGGTTGCGAGAATCGGTGTCAGATGAGTTGTTCCAGTCTCGCAGCGACCAGGCCGCGGACCTGAGATCGACGTACTTGTAGACGGGTTCGTGCGTCATCGTGGCGTCGGTCATTATCTCGTGCAGAGTCCCGGCCCGACCGGCCGAATCGACGTCGAACATGCCGTCCGTATCATTGTCGGCGTACTCGATGATGCCGGCGAAGTCCGTCCAGAACACCTTCTCGACGGGGATTCCGATGCGGCCCTCGAACCGGTCGTTGGCGTCGTAGATGTCAGCGACGCCGAGGTAGCGCCGCTGGACCGTCAGCAGTTCGACCGCTCCGGTCGAGGAATTCGCGCCCCAGCGGACGCTGAACTCGGCTGCGCCGACCTCGATGGAGACGCGTGACTCGCCGTTCGGCTGATTCAGGACGCGGACGGTCTGTTCGCGGTAGTCGATGCGTTGGTGGCCGGCCACGTCGCGGTCGCTTTCCTCAGCCACGGTCGGCGTCGCCGCCACCATTCCCGAGATGGAGGTCAGCAGCATCGCCAGTGTCAGGAGGATGGCCATCCTCAGTCCGGCGCTTCGTTCGTCATGTTTCGAGGTCTCCGAAGACATGCACCGATGTCAGATTGCGTGGTATATCATGGATTCGGAATCACATATCCCCTCCAAGACTAGAATGCCAACGACGATGCAGCCGTCGGGGCGACCTGTCGGCTGGCGTCTGCAACGAACGGCTGGCGGGTTGGTGGCGAGCCGCGCCGGAGGGTGGTCCAGCCGATCTAGTCGATGGCGAACGGCCGCTCTGGATCGCGCCCGACCAGCCACATCAGGGCCGGTACGGCGACCAGAACAGGCAGGCCGATGAGCACCCCGACGGCGGTGCCGAATCGATGCTCGCCACCCTCCTCCTCGATTATGGTCACATTGAATTCGCCCTCGGTGAACAGCGGTTCGCGCCACTGGCTGACCGTCAGGTTGAGCATCCAGTTCGCCTCGTTGCCGGGACAGACCCCATCATCGTCGATGTAACGGACGGTCAGCAGGTACTCGCCCTTGCCCCACATCCAATTGAAGTCGGCCCGCAGACCGCTGACGAGTATCTGCAGTTCGTCGGAAGAAGAGGCGGTGAAGTTCGGCTCGGGCGTTCCGACGATGGATTGAGCCGTGCCCTCCCACATGTCCTCCTCCCACCGGCTGTCGTTGCTGCCGTCCGAGTGCTCTATCGCCTTCGGCGTCGCCAGTTCGACCTTCCATACCGGCTCGCAGAAGGCGCCGTTCAGTGCATCGTCGCCCTGGTAGGTGACGGTGTAGTTGACCGTCGTCTCGCCACCTCTGTCCATCTGGACGCGCGCTTCGATGGCGTTGCCGCGACTGATGGTGTTGGCCAGTTCGGTCGAGAACGACTGCTGCTGCCAGTCACCGTACCACTCCTCGGTGACCGTGTCCTCGTCCCAGTTGAAGGTCGGCACGGCGCCGACCGCCGGGATGATCAGCAGGATGCCGGCGATGGCGACGGCGCGCGCCATGCCGCGCCGGTTGGCGACACTGCTCGCGTCGGCCGGCGCCCACGGCAGCCTCGAGACGCGGCCCTGCCAGCGCTCGATGACGGCATGCGCCTCGATGGGATCGCTACCGATGTCATCGTCGAGCCGCAACCGCGAGAACAGCAGCAGGCCGATCAGCGGTCCGACCGCTGCAGCGAGGAACAGCGCCCCGTACGAATCACCGGTGGAATAGAGCAGCAGGCCACCGATTCCAACCATGATGAAGGTGGCGCTGACGGCGTGAACGGTCTGGTAGAGGCCCATGTGGGTGGCCCCGAGACGGGCGTCCGCGACGTCGGCCCAGGTGGTGATGAAGGTGAACATCATCCAGTCGGTGAGCACAAGTGTCGGCATCCAGAGGATGAGAATTAGCGATGTCGAGACTCCAGACAGCATCATCACGCCGAGCACGATGTAACAGGCGATGGAACCGATGGCGTATGAGCGCAACATTCGCTGCCTGCCCAACCGGTCCGACAACCACGGCCCGGCCAGTCCGAGGTAGTTGACGAAGGCGAAGATGTTGATCCACTTGGTGATCTCCGGTCCGTCCATCTCGCCGACCTCGACGAGGAACGCAGTGAACCACGCCTCGAAGCCGTCTCCGAGGGGCAGCAGGATGCAGGCGGCGAGGATGAACCACTGCGTCCGGGTCCGCATCGCTGCCAGGAGTCGCATGAACCAGCCGGTCGATTCCGGGAAGCGGAGCGTCGGATCGGCCGCCGCCTCGGCGGTGGTCGCCGCGACCGGCGCTGCTGCGGCAGCCGCACCGGCCGGTTCTCCAGCCATGGCCGCGAGCGGCCCGCGGATGGCGCTGCCTTCGCGCATCAGCAGGGTGATGCCGATGCCCGACAGCATGGCCAGCAGCAGGATGCCTGCCGACGCCAGCCTGACCGCGCCGTAGTCGATGACGCCGGCGTCGCTGAACGGCGAGGCGTCGCCGCCGGCGACCCACCAGCCCATCATCAGCATCAGCACGTGCGGGCCGCCTCGATAGGCGAGGTTGATCATCGAATTGGCTCGACCGAGCTGCGGCACCGATTCGGCCATCATGCCGCCGGTCGCCTGCTCGGCGAACAGCCGCGGGATCAGCGACAGCATGACGAGGCTGATCCAGAGCCACGGCGAGGCCGCGACATCGATGATGACGAGCGGCAGCAGAATGACGATGTGGCCGACCGAGCCGGCCAGCATCCAGGTCCGACGCCGACCGAGCGGCAGAGCGTCCAGGCGCTCGACCGGGACGGCCCATACGAGGCGCAGGAAGAACGGAATCTGGACGACCATGAACATCGTCGTCGCGACGTACTTGTCGATGCCGAACTCGGCCATGCCGAGCGATCTGCCCCAGTAACCGATGAAGGCGAACGGCATCGCGAATCCGAGATAGAACAGGATGAACCAGAGGTCTCTGAACCGGTCGTTCTCGCCGAGGTCGTACCTGCCGTCGCGGAGCAGCGATCCAGCCCCTGCAGCCGCATCGGCGTCGGCCGGCGAACCGTCGCTAGGTTCGACCATCTCGGCAACCAGCACCTCGTCGCTGTCCGACGCCGCTTCGTTGGCCGCCGCCGCGCCTCGCCGCCTGCCCGCCATCGATGTCCGCAGGGGCGCGCACCGGCCATGAGCGTGACGCTGGCGCTGACGACGATTGGATGATGTACGGAGGCCCGGTTGCATTCGCTCATGCGAGTCGTCGTTACCGGCGCTGCCGGACTCATCGGTGGCATCGTGCACGACCATCTGGCTGACCGCGGTCATCGGATGACAGGAGTCGATCGGCCGCTCGACGACTGGCTCGCGTCGGGCCGAAACACAGAGGATACAAGGGCACCGGGGCGCGTCGATGCCCATCTCGATCTGGCCGACGCCGCCATCGAGTCGATCTGCGCGGTGCTCGAAGGCTGCGAGGTGCTGGTCCATCTGGCGGCCGACGCCAATCCCGACAACGATGACGACAGCATGCTGCGCAACAACGTCCGCGCCTCGACGGTGCTGCTGCGGGCCGCTCGCGAGAGCGGCGTTCGTCGCGTCATCGTCGCCTCCTCAGGTCTCGCACAGGTCGGACTGGAGGACCTGTTCGGCGACGAGGGGCCGTTCCACGGCCAGCGGATAGGGGTCGTGCACGGAGTCGCGCCGACAAGTCTGTACGGAATCTCGAAGATCTTCGCCGAGCAGTTGGCGGAGATGTACGCGAGGGTGAACGGGATGGAGATGATCGCGGTTCGCATCGGCACGGTGATGCCGGACGAATCGGAGCATTGGAGCCGAGGTGGCAGGCTGCAGGCGACGGCGTTCCTGAGAGCCGATGTCGAGCGATTCTTCGAACGCGCGATCGAGGCTGATATCTCCGCATGGCGGCCCTCCGACTTCCCCGGCCACCCGAACACCTCCGGCTTCCTGCTGACCGCCGCTCAATCAGACCCGCCGGGCCGCTTCGTCGATCTGGAGCCCGGGCTGACGGCGCTCGGTTGGAGTCCCATCGAATGGCCGAACGAACCCCCTGACGGCACTCGGGATAGACGTCGGCACTTCGGCCGTCAAGGTGTGCATGCTCGATGAGGCAGACCTGTTCGACGTGCGAGCCTTCGGTGCCGAGCGGTCGAACGAGACGCGCTTCGAGGAACGGCTCGACCCGGTCACGATGACCGATTGGATATGGACCGGCGTCCGAGAGGTGCTGAAAGAGACCGGGTGGGACGAGCGGCTCGCTGCCGTCGCCGTGACGGCGCACGGTCAGAGCGCGCTGCTGGTCTCCGGCAGACAGCCTGTCGGTGCGATGACACCGTGGTGGGCCGACATCGATTCGCAGATCCTCGACCAGCAGGCGGCGCTGCTGGAGGCGCTGCAGGAGTCGGGCGAGTCGGCGGTGGTGTTGCATCCACGCGGTCTCTGGCTGCCGGCCAGGCTGCGCCAGTGGGCCGTCGAAAACGCTGCCGTCGTCGATGCGGCGGCGACCACCACGCGGAACCTGCTGGCACTGCAGCTGAAGGACCTGCTGAACCTGCAACTGACCGGCGTCGCTGCCAGCGACCCGAATTCGCTCCGCGGCTGGCTCGACGCGGCCGGCGAGGTGCCGGCGGGACTGGCCGAGTGGATCGGCCTCGCCGATTCGCGACCGCCGCTGGGCCAGCCGACCGAGACACTGGGCGTCGTCGATGCGGCCGGATCGGAGATCAGCGGCATACCGACCGGCACTCCGGTCGCGTTCGGCCTCGACGACTTCAGCGCCGGCCTGGGCGGCCTCGCGGACCGGACCGGTGGATTCGGTCCGTTCAGTCCGCTGCTCAATCTAGCCAACACCAGCGAACATCTGGCGGTCGTCGTCGAGTCGCCGACGTCTCAGGTCCGCGCCGACATGCGGCAGCGAGCTCTCGACACCGGTCTGACGTTCCTGCCTGCCGATGACGCTGGCACGGCGGTCCTGTACGCCTCCACCAACAGCGGTGGTCAGACCTTGCTGAACACCCTCCCCCGACTGCCCGGAGCACCGAACTCCGGCGACACCGGAAGAGAGAGGATGTCGAGCATCATGATGTGGGTGACGCAACTGATGGGGGACCTCCCGACCACGGCCGAAATGGTCGGAGTGCCGGAGTTCACGGCCGAGATCCACGGTCGACGAGGACTGGCACCGGACTCGCGGGCGATCGGCGGCTGGTCCGATATGGTCGACGTCGTCGAGGCGGCACCGCCACGGCTGCTCGCCTGGCGCATATTCGATTCGCTGGTCGACTCGCTCGAACCGATCCGCAGCGCCCTGATGCCATTCATCGATGCAGGCCGGCCGGTCCGCATAGGCGGCGGGCTGGCGATGATGACCGGTGTGCTGGAGAGTCGGGCCGCCCGCTGGCCGATGGGCATCGAGGTGGCGGCCGGGGCCGAGGTGTCGGCTCTCGGAGCGGCCCGCGTCGCGCGGGAGGTGATGCGATCGGCCGAGCCGTGATATTCGGCGCCGGCAAGGTCGGTCGTGGCTTCCTGGCACATCTCCTCGACCGCGCCGACTGGACCTTCCATCTGGTCGACGCTCACCCGCCGACAGTCGACGCGCTCCGCTCGGCGGAAGGCTGGTCGGTGGTCAATCTGCACACCGGCGCCGTCGACCGATTGTCGGCCGAGGCGATCCATCACGCCTCCGAATCGGCCGCCGTCGCGGATGCCATCAGGCGGTCGGATCTGCTGCTGACATCGGTCGGAGCCGACCAGCTGACCGGCTGGGCCGCGGCCTGCCGCGGCATGATCATGGATCGACTGGAGAGCGGCGCGATCGACCTCGTTCTGTGCGAGAACCACCCGGCACCGGCCGCCGCCGTGGCCGAGACGCTGAAGGCGGCTCCCGGCGAAGGTGGACGGTTCGACAGGCTCGGCATCGTGCAGGCCCAGGTGCTGCGCTCGTGCATCGAGCCGACAGAGCAGCAGATGGCGGCCTCGGGACCGATGACCGTGCAGGTGCAGGACCACTGGACGTTGCCGATGGACCTCGATGCGGCGAAGCGGCCGGATCACCTGTACGACATCGCCGGGTTCGAACCGAAGCGCGCCTTCGCGGTCGAACTGATGCGGAAGTTGTACACCTACAACGCCATCAACGCCGCCGTCTGCTACCTCGGCGCCCATGCCGGCCACCACTGGTTGTCGGATGCGGCGAGTGACGGAGTCATCGCGCAGGTCGCTGAGGGAGTCGGGAGGGAGGCGTCAGCAGCGCTGATCGCCGAACATGGATTCGACCCCGAGGAGCAGCGCGAGTGGTGTCGACGCGCCATCTCGAAGTACCGCGACAAGGCGATCCGCGATCCCGTCGAGAGGAACGCCCGTGACCCGATCCGGAAACTCGGCCGGCACGACCGGATCCTCGGGCCTATCCATCTCTGTCTGGAGCACGACATCGCATGGCCACACCTCGAGGACGTGCTGTTCGCCGCCCTTCACTACAGGCAGGATGCAGACGACGGAGCCATCGAACTGGCGCGGCAGATAGACCGGGGCGATGTGGTGGGAGCATTGCGAAACCTCGTGCCAGAGGTCGACGAGCGAGTCCTCATCCGCATCGGCCTGCGGCTCTCGGAGCGCCGGCCTTGAAGGGCCGCCCGGTCAATTCTTAGGGTGCTCCGGCAGAGCCGTCGGCATGGCCCGCAGGCGCAAGCGCAAGCGAGGGTCCCGGCGCGCACCGCCGAAGGCGGTACCGGATGCCGGCGATGCGCCGGGTGGTGGCTCGGTCACCGAGGTTCCGGTGTCATTCAGTCCTGCACCTTCCGAGGGTCCTCCGACAGGACCGCCGTCGAGCCGACCGAAGCCCGGTCCACCGGGTCGTGGACCGCCGACCGGCCCGCCCGGACGAGATCCTTCGAGCGGATCGTCCCAGCCGACCGCCGACCTCGAAGCAGATGAGGCGAGGGACGGTGCTGGCGAGGCGGTGCATGAGGATGAGTTCAGCGCCGCGCTGGCCCGGATGACCGGCGGTGAGAATGACCCCGAGGCGGGATTCGATGCGGCAGTGGCTGGCGGCCCACCGACGACGGCGGGCGGCGGGCCACCAGCCGGACCACCGGGCGGTGGACCCCCCGTTGCACCGCCGGCCGCACATGCCGGTGAAGGACCACCCGCGGGTCCACCGAGCAGCGGACCACCGACGGCACCTCCCGGCGGCGGACTACCCGCGGGACCTCCAGCCGGCCCACCGGGTCCGGCGACCGCATTGAGCGCAGCCGGCGCAGACTCTGGCCCCGGACCCACGATCATCGACATCCACGGCACCGACGACCGCAAGCCGATGCAGGTCGTCGTCGAGGAGATCGGTGAGATACCGAGCCGGACGCCGCTGCGAGTGCTGATTCCGGAGAGCACGCCTCCGGATGTCGTCCGACCGCCGTCGGTCATCGACGCACCGGCCGGCACCATCTACGACGCGCTGCCGAAGACCGAGCGAATCGGTCACATCGTGCCGCACACCCACTGGGACCGCGCCTGGTACCTGCCGTTCCAGAAGTTCCGCTACAAACTGGTCGAGATGATGGACGACCTGCTCGACCTGCTCGAACAGAATCCCGACACCTACCCCTCGTTCGAACTCGACGGTCAGACCGTCGTTCTGGAGGACTATCTCGAAGTGCGGCCGGAGAACGCCGATCGCATCAGGGCGCTGGTCGAGGCGGGACGACTCTCCATCGGTCCGTGGTACGTGCTGCCCGACGAGTATCTAGCCGGCGGCGAAGCGATGCTCCGAAACCTCGCCCGCGGACGTAGGATCGGCGACGAATTCGGCGGCTGCTCATCGGTCGGCTATGTCCCCGACCCGTTCGGACACGTCAGCCAGATGCCGGCCATCCTGACCGGCTGCGGCCTCGATTCGTTCATCTTCACCCGCGGCGCGGGCCCCTGGATACAGGATGCTCGTGGCATCTTCAAGTGGGTCGCGCCGGACGGCATCTCGAAGGTGCTCGCCATCAAGCAGGCGCCCGATTATCCGAATCTGATGGCGTGGGGATTCGAGGACAGACCCCTCGATGCGAAGGATGGTCCTGAGGTGAACGTCGAGACGGCGATGGATAAGATGGAGCGGTTGTTGAGGCTGCACGAGGCGAAGTACGGTTGGAAGCCGGTGCACATGCTGTTCGGCAATGGCAGCGACCACACGAAGCCGCAACCGACTCTACCGATGCTGATCGCCGAAGCGAACGACAGATTCCGCGGTGAGGTGACCTTCAAGCACTCGACCTTCGATACCTTCGTCAGCGAACTCAGGGCTTGGCTCGGCCGCAAGAAGGTCTACCGATACGACGGCGAACTGCACCATGGTTGGGACCGGAACATCCTCTCCGGTGTCTTCTCCGCTCGCATGTACCTCAAGCGAATGAACGACCATACGATGCGTCTGCTGACGCAACAGGTGGAACCGCTGAGCGCCATCGCCTGGCGGAACGGCGGTCGGCATCGCGGCCCTATGCTCGACATGGCGTGGCGCGAAGTGCTCCGAAATCACCCGCACGACGACATCTGCGGCTGCAGCATCGACGAGGTGCACATGGACATGGAGGACCGCTTCCGTCATTCTCAGGAGATCTCGGCGATGCTGGTGGAGTCGGTGACCGACGAGATCCGAGCCGGCCTGAATCTGCACCACATCGACCGTGATGCGGTGCCGCTGATCATCTACAATCCGCTGCCGGTCGCCTGGTCCGGCACGCTGCCTCTCGACGAGGCGGTGCCGGCGTACCGCTGCTGGCTCGACGCCGGCATGCCGGTCGGGGTCGAGTTGGCGCGCCCGATGAAAGGCTGCGAGGTGCACGCCGAGGTCACCCTGGGCGGGCCCGAATGGCAGATGCACCACCACGATGACAGGGCGATCAACGTCGAGTTGCCGCGCATCCGCGGCCGGCTGCAGTTCCACGAACTGCCGCCCGGCCTGCACGTGCTGCACGCGTTGCCGGGTCACAAGCCGTCGACGCTGCCGGACCGGCCGGTCGAGGTCGAGATGGCGGCCGACCGGGTGCTGTCGATGGAGAACGGCCATCTGCGCATCGAGTTCTATCAGGACGGTCGGTTCGATCTCATCGATCTCGCGACCGACCGCACCTTCCCCGGCATCGGCCGGCTCGAGGACTGCGAGGATGCAGGCGACTCCTACGACTGGAGTCCGGGCGGCCACCCCATCGAGACGAACGGCGTGGCGAAGGAGACACTCGACTTCAGAGCCCAGCCTATCGACCGCCGGCTGCACGACCACGACGGCGACGCTGTGACGGCCGCAGTCGCCTTGCAGCACTCCGACGAGTGGTCAGCGACCGTCCGCATCAACATCCAGTGGACTCTGCCGGCCCGCTTCGACGACTCGACGCAGCTTCGCTCGGACGACGAGGGCACGGTCGCGGTCGACCACTTCCTGACCCTACGGGTCGGCAGCCGGATGGTCGAGGTCGAGTCGTGGGTCGACAACCAGTGCGAGGATCACCGGCTGCGATTGATCGTGCCGACCGGCATGAACTGCGAGCAGTCGATCGCCGGCAGCGTCTTCGACGTCGTCAGCCGACCGACCCTCTGGCCTTACGAACCGACCTGGGAGCAGCCGATGGTGCCGACCCAGCACTGCCACCAGTTCGTCGCGCTGGAGGCTGACGACCAGGGCACCAACATGGGTGGCATCGCCCTGCTGGTGCCCGGCTCTAACGAATACGAGGCGTCCCTCGCCGACGATGCGGAGGTCGGGGGCTACGACCTGTCCCTGACGCTTGTCAGAGCCACCGGCTGGCTCAGCCGGGACGGCTTCGCGCACCGCCGGAACCGTGCCGGACCTTGCCTGCCGGCACCCGGCGCGCAGTGCAAGGGTGCTGCTTTCCTGCGCTGGGCTCTGCGACCGTACGACGAATCGTGGGCGGCCGAGGGAATCCATCACGAAGCCGAGCGATTCGCCGCCCAGGTCAGCCTGATCAGCGTCCTCGGCAAGCCGCACATCAACGGCTTCTTCGACGACCCGCTGACCACCGGCACCCTCGGCGCCCGATTCCAACCGGTCCGCCTCGAAGGCCCCGAACCGGTGCCGCTGCTAACCGCCTGCAAGCCGAGCGAGGATGGTGGGGCGGTGATCATCAGACTCTGCAATCCGACCGATCAGGAATGGCAGGGCAACATCGTCACCGACCTGCCGTGCGAGCACATCCATCTATGCGACATGCTGGAGGAGCCGCGGAAGAGGAACCTGAAGGCCGATCGCGGTGCGTGGGACGTTAAAGTGCCGGCTAAGTCGATCCGTCAATGGCGAGTGGCATGAGCATGACCGGCGAAGCGGATCGGTCGAACAGCGGTGGCCGCTCCGTTCATCGGAGCCTCAAGTAATGTCGGGGGATGGTGATCAGCGTGTCGAGAACGTCGGGCCTGCGCCAGCGGCTCCGTCAGCATCGCCGGATGCAGGAGGCCGTGGTGCCTCCGAACCCGATCGAAGAGGGCGGCATGCAGGGCGAGAGGAGGGCACTGTCGAAACTGCGACAGGTGTTCGGTGACGACGATTGGTACTTCTTCGCCCAACCGCTGCTGCCGGATCCGGACAGAACGCTCGGCCGCTACGAGATCGACATCATCGGGCTGGCCCCGAATGGCATCGTCCTGATCGAGGTGAAGTACTGGAAAGGGCCGATCCGGCTCGTCAATGGCCGGGTCAGACAGGGAAGACGCTCCGCCAGCGACCTGTTCGGTCTGCAGCAGCGTCGCATCGATTCGTTCCAGCGACTGTTCAGAACGGTCCACCAGCGCCCTTCACCCGAAGTCCGTGCCGTGCTGCTGCTCAGCCACCCGAGAGGAGAGCCGGATGAAGCGCTGCTGGAACGGGCCGACGTGCGCACCTTCGACGACCTGCACAGACTGCCGGAAGCGCTCCGGGACGTGCCGAAGATGGAGACAGCCGACCGTGACGCGGTGGCCCGGATGCTCGAACAGTTCGGCACCTGGGACCGAGCCATGCATCGAGGTCCCATGGGAGCCGGTCTGCGGCGCTGGGGCATCGTCCCGGAGGATGCCTCCGGACTCTCCCTAGGTCAGGTCGACCTGTTCGACAGAGCGGTCATCGCGGATGCCGATATCACGCTCCGCACCTCTTGGTGGCGAGCCCTGTTCAGATCGCCATCGCTGCATGTCTCGGCCAATCTGCGCGACGGCAGCCGCCTCGACCAGGAGGTCGATCCGGAATCGAGGATACCGTGGATCCAGCCCGGCAAGGGTCGACTCGAGGACGGCATCCCGCTCTATTCGCTGAAGCGGATCGTCTATGGTCGCGAGAGTCGCGAGGACCCGCGCCACCTGACGGCGGCGCCGGCAGAGGTAGAGTCGGCGCTCGAACCGGGGGGCGAGCAAGCCGCGGCCGCCGAACCGGAGGTGGCGACGGATGACTCGGCCGGAGCGGCGCCAGCGTCCGAGGCTGTCGGCTCGGCGGCCGGATCCGAGGGGGATTCCTCGACAGAGGCGGCAGAGGTGGACGAGGGGCAGCAGCAGCGCAGCAGCAGAGGCGAGAGGTGGAAGGAGATTAGTCAGGGCCAGACCTACGAGGGGACGGTCGACGGCTGGCATGAGAAGCACGGCATGTTCGTCGAGATCCTGCCGAGCGTCAACGGTCTGCTGCCGATGCGCTACATGCCACCTATCGGATTCGAGAATCTTCAAGGGGTCTACCGGAAGGGCAGCGGTGTCCGCGTCGTCGTCAGACAGGCGAACGGACCGCGCAGGATCCTGCTCGATTTCACCGATGAGGATTGAAGATGAGGATAACCGCCGAGGCCCCCGTTCGCATCGATCTGGCAGGCGGCTGGACCGATGTGCCGCCGTTCACCGAGAGGTACGGCGGCGAGGTGGTGAATCTCGCCATCTCTCTTCGCGCGAAGGCGGTCCTGACGGTGGACGATGACGATCTGCTTAGCACGACCTACTCCTGCCAGGCCCGCGTCGGTTCCGGTCTCGGCACCTCCGGAGCCATCAACGTCGCGCTGGCCGCAGTCATCCGTGCGGCCGCTCTCAGCGATCAGCTGCCCGACGGCTGGCCGGACCGTCATGAGCGAGAGGACATCGCAGAACGTGCCTATCGGATCGAAGCGGCGCTCGGCAATCGCGGCGGCCGACAGGACCAGTGGGCCGCGGCGCTCGGCGGCTGGAATCACTTGATGTTCGTAGGTGAGGAGGTCGAACTGCTGCCGTTCGAGCCGCGACGGTCGGCCCGCGCATGGCTGCACAAGCACCTGATCCTCGTCGATTCCGGCATCAAGCACGTGTCGGGCGACCTGCATTCATCGATCTGGCAGCGGTTCGATGACGGTGATGCGACAGTCGAGCGGGCGTTGGTCAGGATCAGGCGAGCGGCCCGGAGGATGGCGGAGGGTCTGCAGCAGGACCGTCGCGATCACGTCGTCGAATCGCTCCGCGAGGTCTGCACCGCCATCGATGCGATGGCACCAGAGTTGCACGACCCGTTCCGCGCCGTCATCGAGCCGCTGCTGGCGGCTCGCGAGGTCGCTGGATGGAAGGCGCTGGGCGCCGGCGCCGGTGGCGTCGCAGCGCTGCTCTGCAGCGCTGGCCAGAGAGCCGTCGTCGAAACGGCCTGCACGGACGCCGGCTGGTCGCTGATCGACTGGAGTCCCGACGAGAATGGCCTGACGGTCACTCGCGATTGAATCCCCGGGCTCTGGCCTAGCCTCAATCATCTCCTCGCCGACACCGGCTCATCTACGGTCCGCGGTCGGTCACGGACTCGACGGCGGGTTCCACCAGCCTTGCCGTTCCCGTCTCGACGATCGGCTCGACCAGCAGCGCCAGACTCGGGCGTAGCGCATCGATGAGGATTCGCATCCAGGCGGCCGGGTCCGGCTCAACCACCTCGGACCGAGCCACCAGCAGCGGCCAGCGACCCATGCCCGGCGGCCAGACCTCGATGATGCCCGAGCCGAGGGGGTGCGGGAAGCGGGTCGGCGTGCTCTCGCCGTCCGACATCGCGGCGGCCCAGTCCGCTTCATCGCACAACTCACCCAGAGGACCGCCGCCGGCGCACAGCCGCTCGACCCGCTGCTCGTCGGCGCGGTTCGGCGCCCTCTCGTCCGGTCGGCCGATGCAGCCCGGCGGGGCTCGCTCGAACAGCAGCAGCGTGTGGGCCCTGATCTCCTCCTGATCGGTGCCGGGCTGCCAGCCGAGTCCGATGAAAAGGGTGAACAGACTGTTCATGCCGGCCGGCGCCCGCACGTACCAGCCGGTCCGGTCGGGCTTGTTGTCGACCTCCAGATGCCAAGTCCAGCCGGCCAGCATCGGCTCGACGGAGTTGCGCAGTGATGCCAACAGCATCCGCCATACCCCGACCGGCAGATCGGGTCGGAGGGTGGGGTGGTCGGAGAGGTCCGGCCGGCCGATCAAGGCGGCGTACTCGTCCTCCTCGTCGACATCGTCATCGAAGTCGAGCGATTCATCCAACAGGTCGAGTGCGTCGGTCGATGCCAACTCGGCAGGGGACAGGCTCCAGCGGTGCAGACCGAGTCGACCCGGCGGCCAGGTCGCCTGCAGTGGTGCGGCGCTCAGCAGGTGAATCGAGGCCGGCCGCTCGTCCGCGTCCGTCTCGATGTGCAGCACCCCCTGCTGTCGGTCGACGAGCGCCAGATTGACATCATCGTACAGGTAGAACCTGACCCTTGAATCGCTCAGGGCGATTCGATGCGGCTGGCTGGTGACTACCAACTCTCCTTCCGGCTCAGGTCCGTGACCGCCATGCAGCGGGTGGTCATCGAAGTCGACCTCCTCCCAGAGCCGGCCGAACAGCCGGCGCTCGGCCTCGCTCGCATGGTCGTCCGCTCGCCTCGTCATTCCGACGCACCGGACCGCCGCAGACACCGCCCCCTATTCACTCCGACGGACGCTCGGTCGGGCAGGGTCGGCGGCGGCAGTCGCGAATCTGTTCAGAGCAACCGGAACGGCGGCAGCGGCTGGTTCTCGAGACGCAGCGACACGATGTCGGCCGCCGCCGCACGGTCGAGCGGCGCGGCTGCCAGCAGTGCCGTCCACAACGCTTCGGTCCAGGCCGCGAAGGAGTGCATGAACCGATACGAGGAACGGATGAACTCGGTATCGGGGTGATTCTGGGGGATCAGGTCCCGCACCCGCGTCTCGTCCTCGCCCGTCATCAACGTCACCGTCGCCCGCTCGGCGAGGAATCGGTCTGTCAGGCCGGCCTCGACGATCCGAGAGGCCATCGTTGCCAACGCTCCCGGAACGAAGGTGTCATCGCGAAACCAGTTCTCGGCAGGCATCCAGAGGGATCCCGACAGATCGGTCCAGACCTTCGGATAGCGCAGGGCCAGCATCCGCTCGGCGCTGTCGCCGAGCAGGTCGTGGAACTCCGACGGCAGACCTCGACCGAGCAGCCAGTCGGCGAGGATGTCATCGGGGTCGACCATCGGATCGGCGGCCAGCGCCAGCGCTGTCGTCGTGTTCAACTCGGCCCAGATGTCGCTGTCTGCATGCGGCTTCGACCAACCGCCGCCTCGCGGCAGCACGTACACCCCGGCCCAGTCTTCGGGCAGGTCGTCGTGGAAACCGGTGACGCCCTTCTCACCACACTCGTCGGGACCGAACGCCCAGTGCCGGCCGAGCCAGTTCGGAACGAGTCCGAGCAGCTCGTACTCACGCTCGCACTGCAACTCGATGAGACATGGCGGTGCGACCTCGCGAATGCTCGGATTCCACGGCTGGTATCGCCAGTGATCGGTCTGAGTGTGCTTCAACGCCACCATCAGTCGACCATCCCCCCGCCACGCCTGCAACATCGCCCTCGCCCTGCTGACATCGGCGTGGGCTCCCTCTGCCCCGAGGTCCCACAACCTGAGGATGCAGTTTTTCGACAAGTCGACACAGATGACCTGCTCAGCGAATCGGACTATCTGCCGACGGCGCTCGTCGACATCGATTCGTGAGCAGTCGGGACAGTCGCATGCGAGAGGATCGCGCCGAGCGACCCAGTGCCGAGGACTCTCGAGAGGCTCCCCGAAGCGGATTATGAAACCGGTCAGGTCGGGAAACAGCGAGACGAGTCTGGTGAGCGCTGCTGTGGTCTCCACCGCCGCGTCGGTTCGGGCTGGACAGGTCGAGGTGTCGCGGCCGACGGTCCAGAGGTCATCCATCAGCCAGGCGCCGAGACCGGCTCTGCCGGCCGCTTCTATGCGCTCGCCGATGCGTCGGAGCAACGGCTCGGCGATGCCGGGGTCGGTTTCAGGAAGCACCAGACCGAGGGCACCGCTCATCTGGTCGGCGACGACGACATCGGTGAAGCCGCGGTCTACCAGGAACAGCGGCTCGCGCCAGCGCGTCTCGATGGTCGCTTGACCCGGCGCGTCGTGGACATACGCGAGCCGGAGTCGCCCGTCTGGTCGCGCATCGAGGATGCTCAGACGACCGCCTCCCGGATGGTCCAGCCGGACTCGGCGAAGCGGTGGCGAACGGTGTCGATGAAATCCGGCTGCTCGGCCGGCACCGGACCGAAGATGGCGCCGCCGGAGCCGGTCTGCTTGGCGCAGGAACCCAGGTCGCGGGCGAGCAGCACCATATCGAGCGTCTCGCCGAGCGCATCGTCGCCGAACAGTCGACGCCTCAGGTCGAAGTTACGATCTATCAGGCGGCCCAGTCCGGCATCGTCGGCTTC
>CAUZSY010000013.1:0-17857 GCA_963582725.1 Candidatus Thalassarchaeaceae archaeon | reverse complement strand
GGTGATGTTCGTCACCGAGGACACGACCCGCTCGAAGCCGGCCGACATCAAGGCGGTCTACACGCGAGCCATCGAACTCGGCGCCGACCGAATCTGCGTGTGCGACACCTGCGGCCATGTGACTCCGAATGGCGTTCAGAAGCTGCTCGCCTTCATCCAGGAAGAGGTGATTCCGGACGCCGGGGTGAAGCGTCGCGACATCGAAGTGAACTGGCACGGGCATCAGGACCGCGGCCTCGGCGTCGCCAACAATCTCGCCGCGGTCGAGGCGGGCGCCGACGTCATCCACGGCACGGCGCTCGGGGTCGGTGAGCGGGCCGGTAACGCGCCGCTCGATCAGACCCTGGTCAACCTCAGTCTGATGGGTGTCATCGACAACGACCTGACACTGCTCAACGAATACGTGCGGAAAGCACACGAATACATCGAGGTGGCGCTGCCGCCCAACTATCCGGTGTTCGGTGACGACGCCTTCGAGACCGGCACCGGCGTGCATGCCAGCGCCGTCATCAAAGCGATGCGGAAGGGCGACCAGTGGCTCGCCGACCGCGTCTACTCGGGCGTTCCGGCGAATGACTTCGGGCTGCAACAGAAGATTCGCATAGGCCACATGAGCGGTCGTTCGAACATCATCTATTGGCTCGAGCAGCGCGGCTACGAGACGAGCGACGAATTGATCGCGCACATGTTCGAGGTCGCCAAGTCGCGGCGCCGGATGATGACCGATGAAGAGGTAGGCACCGAAGTCGACGCCTTCCTGGCAGCCGAATGAAGCCGTCGACGGTGCTTGAGATCAGCCGTCTGTCCGAGTTCTCCGACGAAGACGCCGCAGGCCGACGGCATGACCCCGAACCCGTCGATGCCCCACAAGCAGATGTTCCGTTAGTCGACTAGCAGCAGGTCATCCGGCTCATCGTCGGCCGCCTCGGCCGCCGCAGAAGCGGTGGTGGCTCGAACCCGGATCAACAGGACCGCAGCCGCCAGGACGAGCGTCAGCAGCAGCCCTGCGATCAGAGGGTGATCGAATAGGTTCGAGAGCATGCTGGAGCCGGTTGTTGGTACGGCCGTGTGCTCAGGCTCGACCGAGCCGTTCCGGCTCAGTGTGAACACATCGAGCACATCACCGTGTTCATCGTCGTAGAAGGTGAATTGCAGCGATTCCCGGTCGAGCAGTTCGAGCACCCCGTAGCCGTGCGTCGTCGATGTGAAACTCGCCGACCAGGTGGGCTCTGACGAAGAGCCGCCATACAGTATGCGACCGCCGGTCCCTACGACCAGATGAATGGGTGCCTCGGCATCGACGAAGGCGTTGGTGTCGGTCTGCGTCGGCTTCGTGGCATTGACCGGGTAGGTCCGCTCGTAGTCGTGGTCGTGACCTGTCAGGACCAGATCGACGCGGTGCTCGACCAGCAGTGATTCAAGAGCCTCGCGCAGATCCAACTCGCTGCCATGGCCGCTCTCGCTGGAACTGTACATCGGCCGGTGGAACATCACCACCAACCATGGATGCGCCTCTCTGTCCGCGTCGGCCGTGGCGAGGTCGGCAGCCAGCCATGTCCGCTGGGCGGAGCCAGTGGTGTAGTCGTGTTCGGAGGAGAGAGAGATGATGTGGAATAGAGAGAAATTGAAACTGTACCAGAACTCGGAGTCTGATTCGCTCGATGAGTTCGGCATGTTCACTCGGCTTAGATAGGCCTTGAAACCACACCCTTCACAACCGTCCTGTTCCTCGTTCTCGTGGTTGCCGACGGCGAACATGGTGGGCACCTCGGCACTCACACGCTCGTACAACCTGCCCCAGTCGTCCCACTCCTCACCGTCCACCTCGTCCCAGAAACGGGTCGAGTCGTAGGCGTACGAGACATCGCCAGAGAAGAGAACGAGATCGAGGTCGGCGGAGCTCATCGCTGCGACCACATCGCGAGCGGCGTCGGTCTCGTCCATGTCGGCGATGACACCTATTCTGACCCGGCTCGCATCACTCGGCGAGGTCCTGAAGGAATGGACTGCGCTCCAACCAGCTTCGTCATCACCGACCCTATAGTGATACTCGGTGCCGGCGGCGAGGTCGCTCATAGGCGCATCGTGGATGACGCCGCTCCAGTCGTCGGCGTCGTAGGTGTGATTCGATCCCTCGGCCGACTGGTTCAGGTCAGATGCGGCGCGTCCCCACTCGACGCCGCCATCGGCGTGCGTCGCGGTCACCCAGGTGATGATCATCTGAGAGGCGTCGCCGCTGAGCGCCAGATGCAACTGCTCTGGCAGATCGCCGTCCGGCTCAGCCACGACCGACGTCAATGACGGGGCGCTCAGCAGCAGCAGCACAGGCAGCAGAACCGCATACCTCCGAGCCATCAGAGGACCGGGTCCCACCTCCGATTCAATGGTTGCGGGAGGCTCAAGAGCCCAATCATGGAATCTTTCGAGTTCCCGAGGGACCAATGCGCGGCCCGGTTCTATTCAAGCGCCTGAGCAATAGGGAAACGCGTCGAATCGACATCATCCGGAAAGGTACTGTTGGGGGTTAGTTTTTCATCCGGCCAACGACTCGAACTGCCATGCAGAGAGAGTGCGCTCCGTTTCTCGTCGTCGCGCTGATGCTGTTCATGAGTCTCGCAACGACCATCGAACATTCGTCTGAGGCCGATGAGGACGCATCCGTCCTTGAGGTTCAGCGGACGGCTGAGTCGTCACACAACCCCGAGGTCGAGCAGTTCGGCGTCGGCTTCGATGAGACGGTGATCGTCAGTACACTGCTGTCGAGACCGCGAGATCTCGAATTCCATCCGAATCCGAGCCGTTCGGAGGAACTGTGGGTGATGAACCGAGCCGATGAAAGCGCCACCATCGTGCAGGACGCGGGCAAGTCGAATCAGAACGTCCTGAACCGCAAGGACGCCTACGCCGACCACTTCATGTCTGGCGTCAGCGCCTTCGCCTTCGGCCAATGGAATGCTGAGTTCGACAATATCTTTTCCACAGCGCAGGAATCGCGCAATGGGGGCAATGATTTCATGGGACCCGCTCTATGGCCTTCTTCGCTCAGTCACTTCGCGATGGAGCATCAGAGTGACAGCAGCCTCGGCTCACATCTCGACATGCTGCACGAGAGCCCGAACGGCATGGGAATCGCGTGGGATTCGGGCAACGCTTTCTGGTACTTCGACGGTTATTACGGCGAGTTGGTCTACTACGACTTCGTCGACGACCACGACACCGGACAGGAATACCACGCCGACGGCATCGTCCGGCGCTACACCGAGATCACGCTGACCAGACAGTCGGACGTGCCAGGTCACATGATAGTCGACCAGACGACCGGCATCCTCTACATCGCCGACACCGGCACAGGCAGGGTGCTCTGGGTCAACACCGACGATACGACCACTCAGAGCCAGAACATCTACAATTCCAACACCAGAATGGAGACGCTGGCAGAGTACAGCGCCATCACCGGGATGGAGTCCGGCGTTCTGGCCTCCGGCCTGTCGAATCCGAGCGGCATCACCATCAGCGGTGACACCCTGTTCGTGTCGCAGAACGGCAACGGCAGGATCAGCGCCTACGATCTCGCGACTGATGGCAAGAGTGGCACTCATCTCGAGACGGTCGACACGAGCGCCAGTTCGATCATGGGTCTGGAGATCGGCCCCGATGACAAGCTGTGGTACGTCGATTACAACAACAACAAGGTGATTCGGCTTGACCCCGCCCCCGATTCCGATTCAGACGGCGTGCACGACACCGTCGATAACTGTCCGAACACCAGCAACCCGACTCAGACCGATTACGACAGTGACGGCATGGGAGACGCGTGCGATGAGGACGACGACGAGGACGGGGTTCTCGACGATGCGCCGGATGACTGCCCGTTCTCCTCCGACCTGAACTGGGACGAGATAGGCGGCACCGATTACGATGAGGACGGCTGCGAGGATCTGGTCGAGGACCTGGACGATGACAACGATGGCGTCACCGACCTGGATGATTCCTGCCCACGGGCTGGCATCGGCTGGCCGAGCGGTCCGACGACCGATCACGATGGTGATGGATGTCGAGACAGCGACGAGGACGATGATGACGACGCGGACTTCATCTGCGACAGCGGTGGACCGGGACGCGGCTGCGTTCGCGGCATGCCGGGCATCGATCGGTGCGCCTTGGGTCGGATAGGTTTCAGATCCGGACCGTCGACCGATGTCGATCAGGATGGCTGCGAGGATGCGGCCGAGGACGACGACGACGACGATGACGGCGTGCTCGACGACCTCGACGCCTGCAAGGACGTGGTCGGCGCGGCGACGGAAGGCACTCAGGTCGGTTGTCCCGACTACGATGGTGACGGCTGGGCCGACACCGAGGACGACTATCCGGCGAACGGCACCCAGTGGAAGGACGCCGATGGTGACGACTTCGGCGACAACCCGCTCGGCGATGTGCCGGATGGCTGTACGAGTCAGCTCGGAAACTCAACCAAGGACCGCTTCGGCTGCCCGGATTCGGACGGCGATGGCTGGTCCGATGAGGACTCGGGATGGACAATGCTGAGCGGTGCCGACGCGTTCGCCAGCGATCCTAGCCAGTGGGCAGACCGCGACGGCGATCGCTACGGCGATGAGGAGTACGGTTTCCAGCCGGACGCATGTCCCGATGAGACGGGAACCTCGACCCTCGACCGCTTCGGCTGCCTCGACTCCGATTCCGATGGCTGGTCGGACGCGGCTGACGCCTTCCCGTACGAATCGACTCAATGGAACGACACCGATCAGGATCTGTTCGGCGATTCATCGACCGGCGTCAATGCTGATGACTGTCCGGAGGTGCCGGGTGAATCGACCGCCGACCGACTCGGCTGTCCCGACCGGGACATGGACACCTGGTCGAACGATGGCGACGCGTATCCCGATGATGTTCGATTCTGGTCGGATTCCGATGGTGACGGCCACCCCGACCAGAACGGTACCAACATGTCGGATGACTGTCCGGCGGAGTGGGGCAATTCGACCGTCGACAGGCTGGGCTGCCTCGACACGGATGGTGACGGCGTCTCGGATGAGGCCGACTTCTATCCGCAGGATGCCAGTCTGAGCGTCGAGGCCGAGGCGTCCTCCACCTCAACGCCGCTGCTCATTCTCCTCGCCTTCATGGTGTTCGGGATTCTCGCCGGTGCGGCTATACTTCTGACCGCCCGCGGTCGTTCCGGCCAATCTGGACCTGCCCAGCCTCTGCCCGGTGACTTCATGCCGCCCCAGCCCGGTCTGGGCCCCACCCACGACCCCTATGGCGCACCCCTCCTTGACGATCAGGTAGCACCCGTAGACCCCTACGCCGCGCCGACCGCCTATGGCGCAGCGGCAGCGACACCCGTGACCTCGCCGGCGGTCGTCGACCAGCACACCGAATACGTCGGACAGCTGATCGCTCAGGGTTACGACCCTGAGGTCGCGAGGACCCATGCACTGCAGTACCAGCAGCACGCCGATTCGATCCAGGCAGCCTACGCGGCGCCTATGGCGGCGCCCGTTCAGCCGGCACCAGCGGCTGCTCCGGACCAGATGGTGCCAGCGGCCGCCCCGGTCGAACCGTCCAGCCGAGCCAAGGACTACACCGAACTGCCGCCGAACGGCGATTATCAGACCGATGCGGACGGCTCGACGATCTACATCGCGACCGATGGCGGGCGCTGGCGGATGAACCCTGACCAGTCGTTCGATTCGATCTGAGCGCCCTTCGAGATGCGGCGGCGGGCTGTGACCCAGCGACCGCCGACCTCGCGCCAACGAATCTGATGCCGGTGTGGCCGCGTCAACCAGCCGAGGTCGGCTGGAGTCTGCTCGTAGAATCGACGCAGGTCGGGGGCCGGGGCCCAATCGACAGCATCGCGCGACACGACGCACGGAGGCGCGCTCTGAGGCATGGAGATTGCGCGTCATCCGTCCGCTGGTTCTCAGAACAACCTCCGGCATTCGGGCTGCCTCACCTGCCGGTGCGAGACGGCGTCAATTGACTCGTGACCCGAATCGGGCATCGCACCTTCGGTGCGAAGCGTAATGGCCAAGCGGCGAGGCCGGCTCGACATGCGCATCGGTGTCGTGCTGATGTTGCTGCTCACCGCTCCGCTGCTCGCCGCTGCACCGGCGCTGGCGGAGAGCGCGACGATCGCTTGGACCGATGCACCGACTTCAGAGGAGGCGATGGCCACCTATCCGGCCTCGGTCCAGCTCGCCTTCCTGAGGGCAGTCGATCTCGGCCAGCACGACCCCGCGAGTCTCACCGACACCACGACATGGCTGGTCGTCACGACTCTCGACCCGGGTGTCCAGGCGCGGCTGCCTGACGCGCCGGACCGTATCGAAGCGGCACCGCTGCTCGAATCCGCCTGGCTCTGGACCTATGACGAACCGGCTCGCGCGCTGCCGGCGACGCGGGCCGCGCTGACGGTCGGCGCCATCGAACACGCATCGCCGCAGGTGGCACGGCAGCAGACGCCACGCTACATCGTCGACGACCCGGAGTTCAACGCCCAGTGGCACCTGCAGAACACCGGCCAGACCAGCGGTGTCAGCGGTGAGGATGCGAACGTCACGGCGGCGTGGGACACGGTGAACGGCAGCGGTGTGACGATCTCCATCGTCGACGACGGTCTGTCGCACAGCAACGTAGACCTCTCGCCAGGATACCGAAGCAACCTCTCGTGGGACTGGTGCGGCGGCGACAGCGACCCCGCTCCCTCTTCGAGTGACGGCCACGGCACCGCGGCGGCCGGAGTCGCGGCGGCCAGAGGCGATGACGGCAACGGTGTCTCCGGCGCCGCCTACATGGCGAATCTCTCCGGTCAGCGGCTGATCGCCTGCTGGTCGCCGGACGCCAGCGAGGCGGGGGCGCTGTCCTACCAGAACCAGTCGAATGACATCTACAGCAATTCGTGGGGACCTTCCGACGACGCCCAGAGGCTGGAGGCACCCGGGCCGTTGATGGCGGCGGCGTTCGAGAACGACATCGCGGTCGGTCGCGGTGGACTCGGCAACATCATCACCTGGGCGGCCGGCAACGGGCTCAGCAGCGGCGACGACTCGAACTACGACGGCTACGCCAATCATCGAGCCACCATAGCGGTCACCGCGATCACTCATCGCGGCGAGCAGGCGTACTACGCCGAACCCGGCGCCAACATCCTGATCGCCGCGCACTCGAACGGCGACGGTGAATCGATCACCACCGCCGACATCCCGGGCAGCGGCGGCTACAACAGCAGCGGCGACGTCACCCACACCTTCGGCGGCACATCGTCGGCGACACCGCTCGCCTCCGGCGTCATCGCACTGATGCTGCACGCCAATCCGAATCTGACCTGGCGCGACGTCCAGCACGTGCTGGTACATAGCGCCCGGATGAACGACGCCAGTGACGCCGGCTGGGCCGTGAACGGGGCCGGCCACGACGTCTCGCACAAGTACGGCTTCGGCGCCATAGATGCTCACGCCGCCGTAACCTTGGCGCGCAACTGGACGACGGTCGGTCCGGAGACGGATCTCACCTCCGCGGTCACCTCGGTCGGCACCTCGATCCCGGATTCCGGCGGCGCCGCCGTCACAGACACCATCCAGATGACCAGCGACATCGTCCTCGAATCGGTCGAGGTGATCCTGAACGCGAGCCACAACCGCCGCGGCGATCTCGAGGTCCTGTTGACCTCACCGGCCGGCACCGTCTCGACATTGGCCGAGCAGCACGCCGACAGCTCCAACGACTACTCGGCGTGGTCCTTCTCGACGGTCCACTCGTGGGGCGAGGACTCGTTCGGCAACTGGACCATCTCGGTCCGCGACGCGCGCAGCGGCACGACCGGCACCTTGGACGACTGGCAGTTGGTCATGCACGGCGTCGATGTCGACCGCGACAGCGACGGCGACGGTCTGACCGACGCCAACGAGACGACTATCCACGGCACCGATCCAGCCTCAGCGGATAGCGATCAGGACGGTCTCGGAGATGGCGACGAGGTGCTCAACCTGTCGACCGACCCGAACAACCCCGACAGCGACGGTGACGGCCTTTCGGACGGTCAGGAGGTGAATGTGAACGGCACGGATCCGCTCAACGAGGACACCGATGGGGATGGGCTGACCGACGGTGCGGAGGTCAACATCCATGGCAGCGACCCGCTGTTCTTCGACGTCGACGCCGACAGCGACCTGTACCACTGGTTCGCCGACTGCAACGACAGCGACCCGGCCATCCACCCGGGCGTGATCGAACTTCTGAACGGCGTCGACGACGACTGCGATGACGATGTCGACGAGGGTTACTCGGGACTCGACAGCGACCAGGACGGACTGAACGACTACGAGGAGTTCCACAACCACTCGACCAACGTCACGAATCCGGACAGCGACGGAGACGGTCTGTCGGACGGAGATGAGGTGAACGAGCACGGCACCGATCCTCTGGTGGCGGATGCTGACGACGACGGAGATGGCTGGCACGCGTTCCGAGAATGCGATGACAACGACTCCAGCAGGCATCCCGGCGCCAACGAATCTCTGAACGGCATCGACGACGACTGTGACGACGAGGTGGACGAAGGATTCTCCGACCTGGACAGCGATTCGGACGGCCTCGACGACTACGATGAGTACCACAACCGAAGCACCGATCCGGCCAACAACGACAGCGACGGTGACGGCCTTTCGGACGGGCAGGAGGTGAACGTGAATGGCACCGATCCGCTCGACGAGGACAGCGACGGGGATGGACTGACCGACGGTGCCGAGGTCGACGTGCACGGCAGCGACCCGCTGCTCTTCGACAACGACACGGACTCCGACGGCTTCCACTGGTTCCTCGACTGCGATGATGCCGACCCTTCGGTGAACCCGGACGCGAACGAGTCGTGGAATCACATCGACGACGACTGCGATGGCCTGACCGACGAGAACATCACCCGCGCTCCACTCTTCACGCGCTCCCCGAACGGCTCCTCGGCAACCGTTCACCACCTCACTTCAACCCCCTACAACCTCTCGTGGTCGGTGCCGAACGACCTGCTGCTGAACACCAGTTGGACGCGCTCCGGCCAGCAGTTGCAGACTACTTCGGCGAACAGCCGCGCCTACAGCGAGCCGACGGTCGACTGTAACCTGCCGTCGGATGATTTCCAGACGACGCTCTGCACGCATCTGTCACAACTGGTCACCTACTCGGTGACCGTCACCGACGGCAACGAGTCGATCTCGTTCAGTTGGAGCGTTCGCTTCACCGCCGACCCGGCGGCGCCGGAGCCCGACCCCGATGAGGCTGGCGGCGATGGTTCGACCGGCTCGTCCGGGGGGCCTGACGGGGCTGACGGGACTGACGGCTCCAGTGGGAGCGACGATGCCGGCGGCGGCACGGTCGGCCAGAGCGAGAGCAGCGACGCGTTCAGCGATATGCCGCTGGCCCGGATGGTGGCCATCGGAATCGCCGCCATCGGCCTGCTCGGCGGCATCATCTGGACCATGCGCTTCGCCTTCGATAGCCGCTATGCGGAGCAGAGTCCGCCGAGCGCCAAGCAGATGATCGATAGGCAGCGCGCAGCTCAGTTGCCACGCGCTCCAGAATTCGGTGGCCGCCGCCGCCGCTGAGCCCACATGGTTTTCGCCGACGGCGACACAGAGGCCAGCGGAACGAGCAAGGCCGGCGGACCTTGGAGCCCACCACCTGCCCTGTTTCAGGGCGCGAGGTCGCCCTGTGGGCGACCCGAACCGCACGGGCCAATCTCTTTGGCCGGTGGCGCGGCCGTCAGCGGTCGATGTCGGATGACTTGCATGGCCGTCGACTCGTGCTGCTGCTCGTGCTCATCATGCTGACCAGCAGCGCCGGCGCGGCAATGAGCGGCACTGCGATGACCGGCGCGAGGCTGACTGAACCGGCCGACCAGCGAGACTCCAGCCACGGAGCCAACGTCTCGTACGGGGGTCACACCTACGCTCTCATCAAGGCGCGAGCCACATGGGCCCAGGCGCAGAGCGCCGCGGCCGGAAAAGGCGGCTATCTTGCAATCGTCGGCAACGCTTCCGAGGACTCCTTCCTGCTGAACATGCTGATTTCAGGCGGAGTCAGGAGCACGGCGAGCGACGGCGGTGGAGCGAAGTACGGCTGGCTCGGCGCGAGCGACAGTTCGACTGAGGGGGTCTGGGTCTGGAACAACGGCGCGCTTCTCAGCAGCGGCTACAGCCACTGGGGCAGCGGCTCGATGGGCTCGGAGCCGGATGACTCAGGTGGCCAGGACTGTCTCGCCCTCGGTATGGAGACCTGGCCCGTCGGTGTCGGTCACGGGCAGGGATTCGGTGATGCTGGCGAATGGAACGATGTCGACTGCGGCAACACGCTAGCCTACATCATCGAGTACAACCCGCCGGCGCCGCCCTTCATCGGCGAAGTGACCCTGCGGCCATCCCTCGATGAGATGACACCGATTCCGCACGACGCCAGCAGACGGATCACCGGACTCGAATTCGACTTCACCGGCGGCGCGATGCGAAACCACGACAACGGCTCCTTGAGCCAACAGCAGTTGACGACCAATGCCACCTCCGACAATATCATCTTCACTTCGAATGGCCTTCAACTCGCCTTCGTCGGTGGCGGCAGCGGCGGCATCCCAGGCGCAGGCAATGGCAGTCTGAACATAACCGGCACCATGGGCCTGCAGGGCAACCAGTCATATGACGACATCCGCATCTCCGGCGTCCTGAACTCCAGCGGCCCTCTCCTTCGACTGACCGCCAATACGATCACCATCGAGTCCGGAGGAATCCTGAATTCGAATCACACCGCTGGCGGCCCCGGCCAAGGTGCTGCCGGCAGTGCGACTCAAACCCTGAGCATCGGCGCCAACGGTGCAGCTCACATCGGCTCCGGCGGTTCAGGTGGCGGCAACTCGAACAGCACGAACATGTCGTACGGCAATGGCAGCGAAGCGGGTTCGCAGGGCGGCAATGTGACCACAACGAGTTCCGCCGGCAATATCAATGTCAGGTCGGTCGGCGGCCTGGGTGGCGGAGTCCTCATCCTCATCGCTCGCGACCTCTACATCAACGGATCCATCACCGCCAGCGGCGGTGATGGCGAGGATGGGCCCAGACCGAGTAATGGCGGAGCCGGAATCGCTGGTGCAGGTGGCGGCTCGGGCGGCTCGGTGATCATCATCGCCGACCACATCTGGTGGGGTCAGAACGGGGTCATCTCGGCGACCGGGGGGGATGGTGGCGACGGCTCGAACGGTGCTCGGAGGCAGCCGATAAGTTTGCTGATGTACGATGGAGGTGATGCCGGCGGTGGTGGAGGTGGAGGCTCGGTCAACATATCGACGACCAGCAACGGCATCGTCGGCCAGCCGAGCATCTCCGTCGCCGGTGGTAACGGTGGCACCGGCGGTGCGCCCTTTGGATCTGGAAGCCATGGCCGAGCCGGCAGCGCTGGTGCCGCTGGTTCATCCCTCACTTCGACCAACTTCAGCGGCTGGGGTGGCAGCGGTGGCCGCGCCCTCGCCGGCAATTGGACCAGTGGAGCGCTCGGCACAGGCGGGCTTGCCGAAGGCGTGACCATCAGGATCGGCAGCGTGATGCCGAACGGCACCAGCATCGACGGCTCCATCAGGACGACCTTCGACACCGGTCTGTCGGCCATATGGAGCGCCTGGGCACCGCTGAACATGACCGAGCATCGTCTCGACCGGGTCCGCTTCCTACAACTCCGATTCGAACTGAACACGACGACGAACCAGACCTCTCCGACCATCACCAGCATCTCGTACGAGGCGTGGTGGTGGGTGGCGCTGGAAGGCTCGCAGCCGCTCGCCTTGTCGATCAGCGAGAACACGACCGCGACGAGAGACTGGCAGGTGGGTGATGCCGGTGGTGTAGAACCGCTGCTAGGCAACCCAGTCCGATTGTTCCACAGCGACGATTTCAATCTCGCCACCAATTCAGCAGCGGATCCTTACACCGGATCGATATCCATCTCCGTCCCAGTGGATGCGGAACCCGATGACGGCTGGATTCTGCTGCTGTCGGACGGCGTCGCCTCACCGAACACGATGACGCTGTCGATCGGCTCGACTGGCCTTGTGACTCTCGACAGCCAGCAATACGGCCAGGACATCGCTCTGCCGGCATCCGAATTGACGACCATCTGGCCGACCAGCGGCACGATCGATGCCTCGGGTCTCGAATGGGGTGAACTGCTGCTCGCTTGGTCGGCTGACAATCGACCGCTGACCGGACTCTTCGACGAACTCAGCATCCCTTGGAACCTTACCCACAGAGTCGGTGCCGGCGGTGAATTCGTCACCGGAATCGAAGCAATGGTGCAATCGGAATGCGGCGATTGGTATCACCTGCGGGGCTGCCGTGACCACTTCCCTCTGATCGCGACGGGCATCAGCGCCGATGTGCAGTTCCCTATCACCTTGAGCAACCTCTCGGTCACCAGCATCGATGACATCGCGCCGCGCGTGCTCGATGTCTGGATGGAGGTCGCTGGCAGCCGGACCAGCACCGCCGAGCACGGCGAGATGACTACCTTCTGGGTCACTGAAGAACTCGATGAGAGTGACCTGCTAATCGATTGCGACCTGACGGCGATTGACCAGAGCGGCGGTGACCAGAGTGGGCGGATGCAGTGGGATGCAAGGGTGGACGCATATTTCATCGACCTTGATTCCAGTCTCGCATCCGTTGCCGGGAACGAGACCGAACTCGACCTCACATGCGACATGAAGGACGCAGCCAACAACTCCGCAAACCCCTCTCCGACGCTCAGGGTGACTATTCTACCGGCTCCGCCGGAGGTCTCCGCGTTGCTGGTGAACAGCAGCAGCGGTCCTCTATCCGGCGACTCCTCTTCGGGGACATGGCTGCACGATGAAGCGCTGCTGTTCGCGGTCGAGGAGACGAATGACAGGAGCGACCTGAACGTCTTCCTGACCCTCTCCCAAGCCGGCTCTCCGTATGTCGACGTGACGCTGCTCTGGAATGCCAGCGACAGCGCCTACATAGGCCAGTGGATCGGTGGACTGGTTCATCTCGGCGACTGGGACGTCGAGGTCAGCGCCGAGGACGCGATGCGCGGCAGGCAGGATGCGGACGGTCTGATGACCGGCGTCGATGCGACGGTCAGCCTGGTCGACCTGACCGCACCGGAACTCATCGATGTCACCTTCGACTGGGCGCCGGATGACAACACCGCATGGCGAACCAGCATCACGTGGTCGGCTGAACCGGGCGAGACGGTGCACGGCTGGCTGTACCTGTTCGACGAGTCGGGAGTCGAGATCCGAAAACTGTACTTCCTCGATATGACCTCGACAACGGGTCATGTCGACCTCGACACCAGCGACCTAGAACCTGGACGATACTGGTTGGAGGTGACGCTGCACGACGCATCGGCCAACAACGCCGACGATTGGCGAGAGGGCATGGATGGCGAATTGATCATCGAGCCGCCGACCGAGTTGTCGATCCTCGTGCTGACTCCAGCGGAAGGTGATGAGTTCACGGTCGGCGACAACGTCACACTGCGGATCGCCATATCGTGCAACGACGGCTGTCCGATGAGCATCGAGGAGGCGGGGCTCAGCGGCCTTTCCAACGGCACGATCGAGTTCAACCGGACTCTCGATGAGATCGGCAGCATCCGTTACTACTTCACCCTCTCATCCGGTGACCTGACCGAACTCGCTATCCTCAACCTGAGCGTCGTATCACCTCCAGTGCCACAGTTCGCATCGCCGGTCTGTGACGAGCGACCAGTGGAGGCGGCCGGCGGCGGCAGAGAGATCGTATGTTCGATCGATAACATCGGTGAATCGGTAGCGCTCGTTCGACTCAGCGTTCTCAGCGCCGACCCATTCATCGCTTGCCTGCCGACGGTGGCGGCATCCGTTCCCACGAACGGCACCTTCGTCGCCTCGTGCCTCGCCGCCGGAAACGTCTCGGAAGCGACCACTGTCAGCAACGCCTTCGCCTTCGAGTGGCAGGACGTTACCGGCGCCTGGCATCGGATCGGCAACATACGTCAGTTCTCTACCAGCCTAGAGGCGACCGCCCTGCAGGATGACGATGACTCGGGCGCCGGCGGGGCTGCGCCCAGCGAAGCGAGCGAGTCGGGCGTGCCGCTCGGACTGGCTGGCGCCGGCGCATTGCTGGTGCTGGTGCTGTTCGCCGGTACGGGAATCATGCTGCGCCGGCGCCGAGACGAAGATGCTACGCCAACCGACGAGGCGGCGTTGTCGGCGGCTGACATCGGCCACCCCGGTGGCGGCCACGGCGAGATGTTCGCGACCGGCTTCGAGGCGATGGCCGACCATGCGAGGGCCGTCGCCGCAGCGACCGGCCACGCCGGAACCTACGAACAACTGCCGCCCGGCGGCCGTTACCAGCCGGTGCCAGAGGGACTCTGGTACATCGACACCGACGAGCGGTGGTGGTGGCAGGAAGCGGATGGTGGATGGCGCCGCACCTGACCGGCGTCAGACCGGAGCATGGTCGGGCTCAAGCCTCGTCGGCCTCTTCTTCGGCCTCGGCAGCGACCACGCCGGTGGCGGTGACCCCCCAGTCGGCCTGCCACTCGGCGTCGACATAGCCGCCAGACCAGGCGCCATCGACGGTGATCTCGTCGACCTCCGCCTCGTCGCGCCACGGCGGCTCGCCATCGGTGCCGCTGACCACCAGACGGTTCTGAGCGTCAAGCCGGCTGACAACCGTCTTGACGCCACGGTTGATCGGCAGTAGATGGCCGACCGGTGAGCCGGCGTTGACGTACGGATTGGTGGCGGTGCAGATCAGAAGACCCTGCTCGGGTGAGGTCATCGAGGCGATGGCGCCGGGCCTCTCGGGGTCGGTGATGGTCGCAACGACCTCGCCCTTCTCGACGAAGCGACCGGCCGGCGTGATGACGTCGAGCAGACCGCCTTCGTCGGCCCGCAGCCAGATCGAACCAGCTGCCAGCAGTCGGAAGCGTGGTCGGCTCGGATTTCCGTCGATGACATGCAGATTCCTCAGCGCGTTCAGGATGCCGTACAACGCGACCTGGACCGCCTCCGAGTCGGCGGCGGTCGCACCGCCGCCCTCGTAGGTGACATAGCCGACGTCGGCTTCGTTCGAGACTCGACGCAGCGAGCCGCGCGGACCGCTGCTGTCGAGGATCACCTCGATGCCGAACGAGCGCGCCAGCACGTTGCTCTTAGGATGCGCCAGATCGGCCCGGACCTGTGGTAGATTGGTCCTGCCGCGGGCGGCGCTGTGCAGGTCGATGACATAGTCGGAATCCTTGACCAGTTGATGCCACACCCGATGCGCGACGCGGGACGTCGTGTTACCCGCCTCGGTGCCCGGGAAGGCGCGATTCAGATCGCGCCCGTCGGGGAAGTAGCGGGTGTGCATCCGGTAGCCCGGCAGGTTGACCACCGGCACTATCCGGAGCGTGCCGGCCATCGCTTCCGGATCGAGCGGCTTGCCCGGTCCGGTGAAGGCGCTGCCTAGAAGATGCGTCAGAGCGAGCGGTCCGACCAGCTCATCGCCATGCACGGCGCCGAGGATGGTTACCACCGGACCCGGTCTGGCGCCGTGTATGACCGTCAGTCGGGTAGGCCAGTCGTCACCCATGCGGGAGACCAGCAGGGGGAAGGAGATGGTTCGGATCTGACCTGGTCTGATCCGCTTGCGGATGATCCGGTGCTGCTTGACGCCGGTGGCGCGCGACCAGCCCTTCGGAGAACCGCTCTCGTCCTCGAGGGCGAGCTCGATCTCCTTGCGGCGGCTGGCTGTGAGTTGATTCGACACTTTCAAGGGATTTTTGCCCCTTTTTTCACTCGACTTCTGCTTCTTGGCGGCGGTTTTTCTGGTGCTAGGCTTCTTCTTGCGGGATTTCTTTGCAGTCTTCTTGCTGCTCGGCTTCCTACCGCTCGCCTTCTTGCTGCTAGTCTTCTTGATGGATCTCTCGGCCTTCGCCACCTTGCCGTCACTCTTCTTCGCGCCAGCCGCCGCATCGGTCGCGACGACGGCCGAACGCGGTGCCTTCGGCTCTTCCGGAGCCGGCGTGGCCTCACCGGTCATGTGTGCATCCCGAGGTCGGCTGGATGAACTGATGATTTGAACCCGCGGGGTCGCTGTCACGCCCGAAGGGCGTTTAGGAGCGACAAGGGTGGAGCCAACCACGAAGGTCATGACCCGGCACGCGCAGCCGACCGTATGGATGAGAAGTCAGTCCAGGAGACGCACGCTCCGAACAGCATCTGCTTCGGCTGCGGGCCGGCCAATCCCGACGGCCTGCGAATCCGCTCCTTCCGAACCGATGACGGCCTCTCGATGGTGTTCGAGACGGAGGACTCTCATCAGGCGTTCCCCGGCATGATATGTGGTGGCATAATCGGTACATTGCTCGACTGTCACGGCAACTGGACGGCGGCGATGGCGATCATGGATTCACGCGGCGAGGCCGAGGCCCCGTGCACGGTCACGGCTCGCTACACCGTCAAACTGCGTCGGCCGACGCCACACGGCGCGCCGCTGCACGTCACCAGCCGGGTCGAATCGCTGGATGGCGACAGGGCTACCGTGATGATGGAACTGAGGGCTGACGGCGAGGTCTGCGCGACCGGCGAAGGGCTGTTCGTGGCGGTCAAGGAAGGGCATCCGGCGTACCATCGCTGGCACTGATCGAAGCCTGTCTGACGAACGAACCGTCCGGTTGCTGCCACCACCATATTCCATCGGGATCGATGTATGCGACGCTGCCGGTAGATGTGTCGTACCAGCCGCCAGCCTTCAGATGGGTATGGTCTGGCAGATGGGTGATGCTTTCTGGGCTGACTGAACCGACTTGGACCGCTGGGGCGAATGGGTTCACCTGAACTGCTGGTTCTGCCGTCATCGCGGGCTGGATCACAACCTCGGTCGGAGAGGCGCTGCTCAGAGGTTGTGGGTACGCCGGCACCGGTGTATCTGGGGAGTACGATGGTGCCGCTGGCATCGGTTGAACGGGCTGCAGAGTGGGCAGGACGGGTTGTTCGGTCATCTGCGCCGGTTGGGCAATCGGTGGGCTGAATGGGCCTCCGCTCAGTGGGGGAGTGGCCAAGCCGGCATCGAGCGGTACGACATCGCCGACACCCGGGGCCGCTGGGGCTGGCTGTTGGGCATCGCCGAGCATCTCTCCCTCCTCATCATCGGACTCACCCAACTCATGGATGCGCCGGCGGAGCAGTACTGCGAGCACGCCGGCGACTGCCAGAACCAGAACCACCGGTATCGCTAGCCACGGGTTGACCCTGCTCTCGACATCGACGGTCACCGCGTTCGAATCACCCTCTTCCTCGACCGGCTCTGACGGCGGCGCAACAGTCAGATTGGCGAACGCCTCGTTGCCTCCACCGTCGGTGACTCGGATGAGCAGGTCGAGGTCGTCCCAACTGTTCCAATCGAGTATTCCGTTCTCTGGCACCTCCGACCAGGACGAGTTGTCCGTCGACCACTCGATGAGCGCCGGACCACTGCCCTCGCCGTCATCGATCGTCACCTCGATGATCAGCAGAGCAGGGCCGGCCAGTTGAGCGTCGGTCTGCACGACGCTCACGGTCGGCGGCTGCCTATCTATCCGGACCCATATCGAATCTGCCGGTCCGGTGTTGCCAGCCTGGTCGACGGCACGGACTTCGAATGAATGGCGTCCATCCGAAAGACCACTCAGATCGAGGCTGATCGCATTCGACTCGACCGGAGCCCAGAAGCCGCCGGCCCAGCGAATCTCGTGATGCGATGTTCCGGATCCAGTATCGCTGCCATTCGCCCAGGTCACACTGAGATGATCGGTGCCGGTC